>CALCVR010000289.1 GCA_937905915.1 uncultured Eubacteriaceae bacterium | reverse complement strand
TTTAATCATATTGAAAAATACTATTTTACACTTTTTAGTTTGAAATAGGAAATGTAAACTTTTTATGAACTACATAGATGAATTTTTCCTGCGGGCTGATATCCAGCAAATGCGGGAATTCCTTTTAAACGGTGTGGAGGTCACATGCATCGATCCACGCCCGTATAAGCAGCGGTTGGAAAGCGTCCTCAATCCCCTCATAGAGCGGTTGCACACCGACTATCCAGACAAAAACAAATTTGAAGAAATGGCCGAGTTGGTTTTCCTCTATGCCGGTGCAGTAGAAGAGGTTTACATGGAAATCGGATTGCAAGTAGGCGCCATCCTTTCCGCCCAGGTAGGGCAAAACCTCAAAAGGGCATTGGAAAAAGAATAGGATCCGTAAAACAAATTTTACGGATCCATCCCCCTCCTATTTCTCATAGGACAATTGCCTGAAATAAGTCTCCTGGGTCTGCGGGAGATCCAAGACATTTAACCCTATGGATTGATCCCAAATCCGCTCTACTTCTCCCTCCAGCCGGCGGATAAAAACCTCACAGGTGGCGCTGACCCTGGCTTCATTGAGATGTCCCCCGATCACTTTGCCGGTTTCATCCGCAAAAGAGGCGTGCACATGCAGGTAAAGCTCACCCTCCTTGGTGGTGACGTTTCCGGTCAATCCCACAATCTCCAGCGGCAGGTCAAAGGCATTGGAATGATATTTCTGCTCTTCCACTTGGTACAGCCCTATCACCGCGTGATCGACGGCCCCAATGGCCGAGATGGTTCCCAAATGAATGCATGTCTTCTTACAGGCCTCTTCAATGCCTGCCATCACTTCTTCTCCTCGATCCAAGCGAATCACTAACGTGTCGTGAAGCCACTGATATACCATTGTTGATTCCTCCTTATGCTGTCCATCAAAACAGGTAATAAAAAATCAGGATGTCCCGGAAGGATCCATCTTTGGCGTGGTATCCCTTTTGAATGGTACCCACATGGCGGAATCCCAATTGCTTATAAAGCTGAATGGCTACGGTATTGGTTTCAACCACGGCGTTAAACTGAAGGCCTACAAACCCATGTTGCTTTGCCTGCTCCAGGGAATGCTGTACCAGCTTACGGCCGATGCCTTGTCCGCGGCATCCCTCTTTTACGCCGTAAGACGCGTTGGCCACATGGGCGCAGCGTCCGACGGCGTTGGGATGCAAAATATAAAATCCCAGCACTTCTTCCCCGTCCACAGCGCAGGCGGTCAAGGTCTGGGAAGCAAACATTTGGGCCGCTTCCTGTTCACTGAGCACTTGATCCCCGGGAAAGCTGATGCCTTCTTCGGTAATGCGATTCCAAAGCTGTGTCAATTGGGGAATGTCCTTCTCTTCATAGGGGCGAAAAAATAAAGCCATATTGTGTCGTCTCCTTATCCTAATTGTATAAGCAAAATGTATTATTACAAAATTTAGCCTTTTCAGCCTGCCGTTTGAAACGGAAACCACGCGATTCCATCATTTGATATGGATATACTTTTTTACGTCGTACCATTTGACAGGGAATCCAGCGCCATGGGAGCAAAAGACCGAATCCGAAGTGTTTTGTACATCGCGATCTTTATCGTAGCCGATGAATTGTACCACTTCTTGTGTGTTATGGCAAGGTTCATATCCGTCAAAGGCCAGGGAGATTTGACCGTGGCCCTTAGTAAAGGCCGCTAGTTCACGGCTGTATCCCATCAACGTGCTGACAGGGCCTCGTCCTGATACAAGAGCGCCGTGTTCGGTTAATTCAGGAGGGTCAAATTGACAATGCATCCGTTCCATATCAGCCAGCACCCGGCCAAGCTGGTCGGATTCTACTTCCACTTGAAAGCTGTCGTATGGTTCCAGTAATACCGGCTCAGACTGTTCCAGCCCTTGGCGGATGGCCCGGTAAGTGGCCTGACGAAAATCCCCTCCCTCTGTGTGTTTGAGATGGGCACGTCCTGTAAGCAGTGTAATATGTACGTCGGTCAGGACGCTTCCTGTTAAAATCCCCTTGTGCTGTTTTTCAAACACGTGGGTTTTGATGAGATTCTGGTAACGGCCGTCCAACACATCGGTAGGACATTGGCTTTCAAAGGTAATACCGCTTCCCCGCTTGCCAGGCGCAAGTCCCAAATGTACCTCTGCATAATGCCTCAACGGTTCAAAATGGCCGTATCCAACGGCAGGGGCAGCAATGGTTTCACGGTAGAGGATACAGCAAGGACCAAAAGAGATGGGGAGTCCAAAACGCTTTTCCACCTCTTCTTGAATCACTTCCAGCTGGATGGGGCCCATAATGCGAACCTGGATTTTCCCTTGTTCTTCCTCCCATTGGACGTGCAGCATGGGATCTTCCTCCTCCAATAGGCGGAAAATCTTCAGCACATTTTTGGCCGGCACTCCTTCATCAAACAGCACCTTGGCCGACAGGGTAGGCGTTGTCTGATACTGGGGACGGGACTTTTCACATCCCACCCCTTCCCCGGGCCACACATCACGAAGGCCTGTGACGGCACACAAGTCCCCCGTTTTGGCCACGTCCAAAGGCGTATATCTGGAACCATTGCAGAGCCGGAGTTCATTGACCTTTTCCAAATGTACATTACCGTCCGGCAGATGGCAAACGATTTCATCCTTGGCCCGCAGTTGCCCGCTGGTCACCTTGAGAAATATCACCCGGTTGCCATTTGGGTCGTGCCGGCATTTGTACGCAATGGCGCCAAAAGGATTATTTGACGACAGATCATGATTTTCTGGATGCTCCATTAGAAAATCCAAGTCCTGTAAAAAGTCCTCAATCCCCTGATCCAAAAGGGCCGAACCGGCAAAACAGGGAAAAAGTTTCCCTCGCTTTACCAGATCCCGTACCGCGTCTACAAACTCCTGCTCTGGAAGGCCCTTTTCCAAATACCGCTCCAACAGCCCGTCGTCCAACTCCGCTACCTGCTCTATCAGGCTGTCCTCCGGATGGCCATGGTGAAAGAACCCTCCAAAGTTCACGCATCCTTTGGACAGTTTACCGCGCAGATCTTCCAAGACCCTATCAGGATCAGCGCCTGGACGGTCGGTCTTATTGAGAAAAAACAGCGTGGGGATTCCCCATCTGCGAAGCAGCTTCCACACTGTCCTAGTGTGCCCTTGGACGCCTTCCACACAGCTGACCACTACCACAGCACAGTCTATCACCTGGATGGACCGCTCCATCTCGGCGGAAAAGTCCACATGTCCCGGCGTATCAATAAGGGTGTAATCATGCCCATGATAGGTAAACGGAGCCTGGTCGGAAAAAACGGTGATGCCGCGTCTGCGTTCAATATCATGCCCATCCAAAAAAGCGTTTTGATGGTCCACACGCCCACAAGTCCGGATGGCCTGGGTATGATAAAGAATTTGTTCGGAAAAGGTGGTTTTTCCCGCGTCCACATGGGCTAGGACGCCGATGGTCTTTCTCATAGATGTAGATGCTCCCCTTTTGACGTTCTAAGTACAGGTTTTATTCTTTGCTTCATTCCAGACGTCACTGCCCTTCCTCCTGTGGGATATTGGATTTGCCGCTGATCTCCTCGATAGAGATACGGTATATCCCCGTCCGATCCATAGACTGATGAGCGCTCTGCCGGGCTTCCTCCTCGACTTCTGGAATAAGCTCTGGAAAATACTTCTTACAAAGGCAGATGAGGGCCCAGGTCTTTTCCTCTACATTTTCCACCGGCTGGGCTGTCCCTGTCACGATAGCGCTTTCGTACAGGGTAGTAAAATAAAGCGGACGATGCTTTGGCTGCACCCTCCCTACCACACAAAAGGATACGTGGGGACTATACTCTATGCAATGAATTTTCCGTCCCTCCATCGCACAGTGAAAATAGATAAAATCATCAAGGACAACATAGGAAAGCGGGATTCCATAAGGCTCTCCCTCTTCTCCTTGGAGGGAGAGAACGCCGTATTCCCCCTTTTCCAAAATAGCCCGGGCCTTTTCTTCGGAAAGGGCCCGTTTGGACCGTCTAATTGGATCGTGCAATATCGATTCCTCCTTATTTCAAAAGCAACAGGCTGCTTCCCATTAGTACCATTCCCCCAATAAGGCCATAGATGGATAAATGGTGTTCCCCATACTCTCTAGCCGCCGGCAGCAGCTCATCCAAAGAAATGTAAACCATAATCCCGGCTACCGCCGCCATAACGGCGCCCAACACCCAGGAGCTAAGCCAAGCGCCAAAGATCAGATATCCCACCACAGCGCCTAACGGTTCCACCATTCCGGACAGAAAGGACATCCAAAATGCCTTTTTCCGGCTGCCTGTGGCATAATATACCGGTAAGGATACCGCCATGCCTTCCGGGATATTGTGGACGGCAATAGCGGCTGCAATGACCAACCCTACCTGAGGATTCTCCAAAGTGGAGGCAAAACTGGCAAGGCCTTCTGGAAAGTTGTGAATGGCAATGGCCAAGGCTGTAAAAACGCCTGTTTTCATCAAATGATGATGAGAAGATTTCGGCGCTTGGGTAGGATGAAAATGTTCGGGGGTTTTGACTTCGTGGGGATTTTGATCGGAGGGAAGCATCCGGTCAATGAACGCCACCAACAACATCCCTCCTAAAAAAGCGGCCAATGTAGTCCATCCCGCCATTTTCTCGCCAAAGTGTGTACTCATATCATACACCGACTGTGGATAAAGTTCCACCATGGAAACAAAAATCATCACACCGGCGGAAAATCCCAACGCCACCGATAAAAATTTTGTATTGGTCCGTTTTGTGAAAAAGCCGATGATACTGCCCAAGCCTGTGGACAAACCGGCCGCTAGCGATGCAAGAAAGGCTATTCCGGCATTTGACATATGTTTTCTCCTCTTCTATGAAGATATGGATGTCGCCTATTTTCTTAGCATGTCCCTTCCTTTGGTCTCCAAACCCAATCCTAATAACTATGCTTAAAAAATTCTCTGTCCTTTAAAAACCCTTGCCAATCAAGAAGACCGGCGCACAGAATCAACTGCGCGCCGGTCCATTCATCATTCCGTATCTTGATGACCGCTATGGCTGTCATTTTGTTCCTGTTGGCTCTTTTTCCCCTTATTGCTGTGGCGAATTTCGATGCCCAGCGTGAAGAAAAAACCGCCCCAAATAAAGATAATGGCAAACAACATAACGCAGATGGCGGAAATATTCATGTAAAATTCCTCCTAACCCTGACTCATTGGTCGGACTTGG
>CALCVR010000288.1 GCA_937905915.1 uncultured Eubacteriaceae bacterium | reverse complement strand
TATTTGGGCGAATAAAATGTACTGATGCGATAGAGGGGATTTTTTTGAATCCCCTCTATTTTTATAGTCGCAACAGCTGAGGTTTTTGGATTTCTCTTTGCAAGGCAGAAGATTTGTGCTATAATGATTTAGATAAGGATGACAGGAGGACATTTTATGAGTGATAAAAAAGCAGGCAAGAATGCATTTTTGATGTATAAAGGAAAACCATTGGTCCGCAATGGCAAAACCATTTATTATGGCAGCATGGCGGATAAATACGTTGTGATGCTCCAGATCCTCAGCACCAAGCCGTATCAAGACATAGAGATTGCAGACAAAGTGTTGGTGCAATTGATGTATACCGATCCGGAAATCCGTGCTCGCGACCGTATTGTCAAGAAGAGTGAAAAAGAAGGCCTTTATAATGCGCTTGACATCGGTTCCATCTGGTTGGAGCGTGCTTTGCGAGATCAATAAACAAACTTTTTATACCTGTAAAAGACCCATCTTCTTCTCAAGAGGATGGGTCTTTTTTGCTATGGTTCATTTGTGATCTGATTGTCTAAATATCGATCGGCTCGATAGTCGTTCATCTTGGCAATGGAAGAATCGTCTCCACCGGTCACTTGGGTATAAGCCTGTGGGACTTTGCCTACAATAATGCTCTCCGCTACGATAAATTCACTAGGTACATCTATCATGATATTCTGTCCGGCCATAATGACCACAAACTGGGTATCCATTTTAAGAACCAATTGATGAAGCACCTGGTTGATACCAGCGTCGGAGAATTCACTTTCGATCTGTGGAACAATACTGCCGGACATTTGGAGTTTAGCGTGAAGGTTGGGACCAAAGCCAGAAAGTAGGTTATCACCAAAGAGAGTGCCTAGGGGAATATCAATAGTGGGATTTCCCAAATTCACCAGTTTATCCTGTACCTTTTGGCTAATACTGGCTTTGAGATGATTCATTTGGACGATATTGGTTTCGATAGAGGTGACATTGTCCCCAGAATCCATTGTAAGGCGAATGAGACTTTCGTAACGGATTTGTTGTTCACTAAGCACCTCCATAACGGCTTCATTGACCGCCTGATTGACTACAATACGGGACTGATTGGTGGCCATATCCACAAGCACTGGACGGATACGGGCCTGGATGATCAAAAACAATCCTAGAAGAAAGACCACAACCACCAGTAGTTTGATCTTGAAAGAGGATTTGTTTCTTTTATGGGGACGTCGTCTCATACCTTCCCTCCCCTATTTTAAAATGAATTCTAGTTTCAGTATAGCAAACACTTTAAAATAGGTGACAAATCTTAAAAAACAAAAAATACAGTCTATGGATCATACCGTCCATAGACTGTATTTTAAGTGAAAAAGATTTCATTTACTCCTGCTCAAAAGCATCCTTACCGGCGCCGCAGACAGGGCAGACAAAATCATCCGGAACATCGGCCCAAGCAGTGCCGGGAGCAATACCGTTATCAGGATCGCCCAGTTCCTCATCGTAAACATAGCCACAGATGGTGCAAACGTATCTTGCCATAATGAAAGCCTCCTTTTATCAATGATATTAGCATTACTATAACACGGAAAATTATTCTTGCAAAGGGATTTTTAAAAAATATTGGGAAATTCCCCCTTTTTGGTCCAGTTAGCGAGAAAAGAAAAGGCCGTATTTTGCAGAAACGGGAAAACTACAAAATACGACCTTATTATTTATAACAGCCTTTTAGCTGACGATTTTATAATACACTTTTGCTGTCAATGAGTAGACCATGGCATAAAGCACTGAGAATACAAGAAAACTAATGAGTGTGCACAAGGCGAACAGCGTGACATTTGTGAGCTGGAAGCAGGAAAGAATACGAGTGATAGCGGGAAATGCAAATACAATATGGATTCCAGCTGTCAAAAGAGGAAGGAAAAACACCGTAAGGACCTGCGAGTGGATAGACTTTTTCACTTCAGAATGGCTCATTCCTACCTTTTGCATAATTTCAAATCGGTGTTTATCGTCATACCCTTCGGAGATTTGCTTATAGTAAATGATTAAAATAGTAGCCATAGTAAAAAGAAGCCCCAAAAAGATGCCGATAAAAAAGAATCCTCCATAAAGGG
>CALCVR010000287.1 GCA_937905915.1 uncultured Eubacteriaceae bacterium | reverse complement strand
TTCGGGAAAAACGGGTGGGCAAATTTATGGACAAGGTGCGCGGCGTCATCGGGGAGGGCAATTTGGAGGAATATCTCCAGATTGTGGACGATATGACCGGTGAGGATTTGACTTCGGCCGATATCGCCGCCGCCCTAGTTAAGATGGCTTTGGTCAAAGAGGGGCGCCGGGGCCTTCCGTCCCGGGAGGACGACGACCTATTTGCCGCCCACGCCCGCAGTCAAAGCCGTTTTGCAGAAGGAAGGCGGCGCGGCCGTGACCGCGATCAAGCGGGACGTTCTGGCGCACGTCCTCGAAATGAACGAAGCGGGGAGAGGGAACGGGTTCCCATGGCGCGCCTGTCCATCAGCATCGGCCGTCAGCATAAGGTGAACGCCGGGCACATCCTGGGGGCCATCGCCGGGGAGACCGGCCTTCCCGGCAAAGCCTTTGGCCGAATTGAAATCCAGGACCGCCAGACCATTGTAGAAGTCCCGGCACAGCACCGTCATGAGGTACTGGAGGCTATGAAGGGATGCCGCATCCTAGGAAAACAGGTTGTCATCCAGGAGGCGCCTGGAAATCCCCGCAGGCATTCCCACAAATAAAGAAAATCCTGGTATTAAAAATCCCCTATCCACATAGGATAGGGGATAAATTTTTGGAATTTATTCATTGCCAAACTTGATGCCCATGGAGCGGGCAAAATTGACCATCTGATGATCAGGGGGGACCAGCTTGCTTTTGCCGGCCACTTCTTTGAGAGGATTCTGGGTAACGATGCTTCCCACTTGGGCTACGGCCATACCGTAGTGTTCCTCCCGGATCAGGCGGGCAGCCTGGACGCCGAAACGGGTGGCCAGGATGCGGTCGTAAGGGGAGGGGGAACCGCCTCTCTGGAAGTGCCCTGGAACCACTACCCGGCATTCAAAGCCGGTTTCCTTGCTGATCTGGTCGGCAACCCGATAGGATACCGACATATAAGGCTCCTTCGCCCGGAGAGCATTGCGCTCCTTGCCCTTCATGCCAGCCTCTTTGACGGTCATAGCCCCTTCGGCTACGGCGATAATGGAGAAACGGCGCTTTTGCTTTTTGGCCCGGCCCTCCACAGCCTCCAGGACAGAGTTCAGATTATAAGGAATTTCGGGCAGCAGGATGACGTCTGCGCCGCCGGCCACACCGGAGAAGAGGGTGAGCCATCCAGCCTTGTTGCCCATGACCTCTACAATGAGGACGCGGCCGTGGCTGTTGGCGGTGGTGTGGATGCGGTCGATGACCTCGGTGGCGATGTCCACAGCGGTGTGAAAGCCAAAGGTGACGTCGGTGCCCCAGATGTCATTGTCAATGGTCTTGGGCAACCCGATGACGTTAAGGCCTTCCTCAGCCAGTAGATTGGCGGTTTTATGGGTGCCGTTGCCACCCAAGGGGATGAGGCAATCCAGCTTCATTTTTTTGTAGTTTGCCTTCATGGCGGCCACCTTGTCCACCTTGTCCTCCTCGATTTTGCGCATGGTGCGGTAGGGCTGTCGGGAGGTGCCCAAAATGGTGCCGCCCAGGGTCAGGATACCGGAGAAATCGCTTTGGGTCATTTCCTTGTATTCGCCCTTGATAAGACCCTTGTAGCCGTCCCGGATACCGACGAATTCAGCGTCAAACATGTTGTAAGACGCGCGGGCCACGCCGCGGATGGCGGCATTTAAACCGGGGCAGTCGCCGCCGGCTGTTAAGATTCCGATTCTTCTTTTCATATGAGTAATCCCCCTCTGATGCTTTTTTATTTATCGCCACTGGAGCAGTTCATTTACAGATAGACGGGCTGGCGGATTGGGATTTGCATCCGGATACCCAAGGCCGATGAGTTCCACCACTTCCACATCCCCAGGGAGCATGAGCAGTTCATGGATGGCTTTATGGTCAAAATTCCCCATCTGCACGGTAGCGAGGCCCATGGCGTGGGCCGCTAGGCACAAGGTCTGTGCCGCGCCGCCGCAGTCGAAGAACTTCCATCCTTGAGATCTGGGATCCACATGATCTCCCAACCGTCCCGCTTTGTCCGGCAGAGCCAGCAGAACCAATACTACCGGCGCTTGACGGGTCATTTTGCTGTTTTTCAAACTGCCTTTTTCCATCCGATCGGCCATTTGATTTTTGAGGGCGACGTCGGTTACTGCCACATAACGCACACATTGGCTGTTTGCCCAGCTGGGAGCCCAGGATGCATAAGAAATCAGTTGTTCCACCATCTCCCTGGACGGCACTTCTTCGGTAAACGCACGGGTTGTCCGGCGCGATGTAATACACTGGAGCGCTTCCATATTAGCCCCATCCTTTCTATCGATCAATGCAAATCAAGGCGCAATCTCACCTATTTGCATTATACACCTTTTTTCCCTATCATCCAACCATTTCCACCGATTTTATCCCATCCATTAGGATGCGCAATGGCATGGGTCAATACACATGATGAAAAAGAAAAACCGGCCGGAGAATTCCCGGCCGGTTTTAAACAGCATTTTTATTTTAATTCTGCAATGGTGACGCCGTCCTCACCCTCGCCGTAGACGCCTAGGCGGAAGGTCTTGATGGAGGGGTGTCCCTTGAGATATTTTTGAACTGCGGCACGCAATACGCCGGTGCCTTTGCCGTGGACGATGGTCAGCTGGTCGATGCCGGTGAGCACCGCTTCGTCAATAAACCGGTCCAGTTCCAAAATGGCCTCATCTGACGCCATGCCCCGCAGATCGATATCGGTAGTGACTTTGGCTTCTGCCCGACTGGGTGCCTTAGACACCCGGCGTGTATTGGAGCGGTTTGGCTTCTTGGGACTATTGTCCAACCTCAGGTTTTTGAGAGGGACTCGGGTCTTCATCATGCCGGCCTGAACGCCCACATTGCCTTTGGAATCAGGGAGGCTGATGACTTGCCCCTTGGTGCCCAGATCGGCGATGATGACACTATCTCCAATCTTTAGGGCGCGAGGTAACTCATAGGGTTCATTTTTGCGGCGTTGGACGGGATCGGCCGCCTCTTCCATGGCTCGCAGCTTGCCGCCTACGCTGGACTTGGCCTGTTTGAGCTTTTGACCGAAATCCTCGCCGTCCTTTTGCCGGCGGATTTCCTCCAGCTCGCCTAGCAGCAATTCCGACTGACGCCGGGCCTGATCCACAATGGTGCGCGCTTTTTGTCGGGCCCGCTCGATTTCCCGATCCCGGTCCCGCTGTACCCGTTCCAGACGCTCGTTTGCCTCTTTGGCGGCCCGTTCGGCGGCGATGCGCAGGGCTTCGGCTTCCTTCTGCCGTTCCTCCATGGCCTGACGGCTCTGTTCCAATTTCTGCACCACGTCCTCAAACCGGGTGCTTTCCCCCGACACCATGGTTCGCGCCCGGCTCACAATGCTCTCCGGCATGCCCAAGCGTTCCGAGATGGCAAAGGCATTGGAACGTCCCGGTACCCCGATGAGGAGCCGGTAGGTGGGGCGGAGGGTCTTGACGTCGAATTCACAGCTGCCGTTTTCCACCCCGTTTGTCTGCAAGGCATATTCCTTCAGCTCGGCATAGTGGGTGGTGGAGGCGATGTGGGCACCCTTCTCCCGGAGATGCTCCAGGATGGACATGGCCAATGCTGCGCCTTCGATGGGATCGGTGCCGGCACCCAATTCATCCAGCAGTACCAAGGAATGATGGTCGGCCTCGTCCACAATGCGGATGATGTTGGTCATATGGGCTGAGAAGGTGGAGAGGGATTGCTCGATGCTCTGTTCGTCGCCGATGTCGGCCAGAACATGCTCAAATATCGAAATTCGGCTTCCGTCGGCCACCGGCAGCATAAGGCCGCACATGGCCATCAAGGTGAGAAGCCCTAATGTTTTTAAAGTGACGGTCTTGCCGCCGGTGTTGGGGCCGGTGATGACCAAGGTGTCGAACCCATCCCCCAGGTGCACGTCGATGGGCGCCACGTGGTCGGCGGGGATCAGGGGATGACGGGCCCGCTTTAAGTCAATAACCCCGTCGTCGGACAGGAGCGGAATACCGGCCTTCATTTTATAACCCAATCGGGCTTTGGCGAACACAAGACCCAAATCCATGGCGATGGCATAGCTGCGGCGGATGCTCTGGCCGAAGGAACCGGCCTCCCCGGACAGTTCAAAGAGGATGCGTTCAATTTCGACGTCCTCCTGCGACTTGAGCATGCGCACTTGGTTGTTGGCTTCCACCACGCCGATGGGCTCCACAAACACCGTGGCCCCGGAGGAGGAGGTGTCGTGGACCAGGCCGGGGACTTCGCCGCGGTGTTCCGCCTTGACCGGCACCACAAACCGATCGCCGCGGATGGTGACGATGGGATCCTGAAGAACCTTTTGATAAGCGGGGGATCGGATCATTTTATCCAGCTGTTCCCGCACCTTGGAGGAAGCAGCCCGGATTTTACGGCGGATGTCGTGAAGGGCAGGGGAGGCGTTATCAGCCATTTCATCGGCCGATAAAATACAGGAGGTAATGCGGCTCTCCAAATATTTGTTGGGAAAGAGGGCATTGAACCGGTCGTCGAGGCAGGTCTCGATGCCGGCGCAATGCTCCCGCCATTCGGTAAGGCTGCGGATGACCCGCAGATCCTCCGCGATGTCCAAAAGCTCCCGCATGCTCAAGGCGCCTCCCGCTTCGGCACGGGCTAAGCAGCCGTTTACATTTTTCATCCCGCCAAAGGAGGGGCTGCCAAACCGGCCGATGAGCATATGAGCGTCGGAAGTCTCCTGCAAAAGGAGGCGGGCTTCCCCTAAATCAGTGGAGGGTGTGAGGGACTCGGCCAGCATGGCGCAGTCCTCGCAAGGGGCCTCCTTGCTGAGCATATGTAATATTTTATCCAATTCCAGCGCCTTATGGTGCCGGTTTAAGGAGGATGGTTGTTTGTTTTCATGGTTCATAACAATTCGTCCATTCTGCCGCTTCAGGCGGCGGGTCGTGATAAAATAGAAAAAGTAGATGGATGCCTTTACAGATCCATAGCCACAGTATGGTAAAAAGAGAGGGTCTGAAAAGACCGGTCCAACTGGCTGAGTAAAAACCGCTCTACCGAACGGCCCAGGGATTTCATAGCCCCATCCGGTAGGGTGAAGGAGAATACCTTCTTTTGATCGGCGTACAAAATATGCCGCATAGCGGCCAACACACTTTTGCTAAGCACTAAGGCGGGCGATACGGGGCTTCTTTCCTGACAGTGGCCACAGTGGAGTGTCCCGTCCAGAAGGGACAAAAACATCCCTTCACTCTCGTAGGCGCCGCATTCCGAGCAGGCCACTAGGTCGGGCATGTACCCGGCCATACCCAGCATGCGCAGCTCATACGTTGCCTTAATCTGGGGAAGGGGACGCTTTCCCGCACATAATAGGTGGAGACAGTTAAGTGTTAGACGCAAAAAGGCCTCCGCTTCCTCCTCTTGGGGGGCAAGACAGAGGCACAATTCGCAAAAATACTGGCCCAGAGCCAAACGTTCCACATCCCGGCGAAGATCAAAAAACACCTGGATGGACTCAGCGTCGTTGATGGTGTATTTGTCCCGCCCGTGGTATAGCGTCAGACGGGAGTAGGAAAAAAGCGACGTGGCCGCCATATTTTTATTTTTGACCCGTCTTGCGCCGTTGGCAAAGGCGCGGATGACGCCGCGGTCCTGGGTCAAGACGGATACCACACGGTCGGCCTCACCGGTGTTTTGTTGGCGGATGATCAGGCCGTTTGTGCTCAATAACATTTTTAGGGGCCTCCTGGGCGACGGCCTGATAGGATCCCTGACGGTAATTAAGGTAATCCTGGACGCGGCCGGATTTTTCAAAGGTTTTCCACAGTTGGTCTTGATCCATTTGGCATTCCTCCCGGCAAGCTTGGTTCACTATCATTGTAACCCAGCCGGAAGGGGATATTATAGGGAAAAAATACAGCCTGCTTGGAAAATATTACTGGTTGACAAAAGGAATTTCTTTTCTCAGTGAAGATTTCTCATTGGTCGGAGGAATCGTATCCAAAGGAGCGAAGCAATCCTTCCCGATTGCGCCAGTCCTCTTTGACTTTGACCCAGCATTGAAGGTTCACCTTGCAGCCGAAAAAATTCTCCATATCCTTGCGGGCGAGAGTGGCCACCTTCTTAAGCATGGCGCCCTTTTTGCCGATGACGATTCCCTTATGACTTTCCCGCTCGCAGTAGATGACGGCGTCGATGTCTGTGATACCGCCTTCCTCTCGTTCCCGCATGTGCTCCACCGATACGGCAATGCCGTGGGGAATCTCATGGTTTAGGAGCCGAAGCAGCTTCTCCCGGATGATCTCACCAGCCAGGGTCTTTTCCGGCATGTCGGTCAGGGTATCGTCGTCAAAGAAATGAGGGCCTTCTTGGGCAAATGCCGAAAGCTCGTCGATCAAAATGGAAATGCTGTCCCCTTTGACGGCCGATACCGGTACCACCGAGGCGAAGGGATAAAGACTGTTGAGCTCTGCGATGCGGCCCAGAATGGCCGAGCGATCTTCCAACAGGTCGATTTTATTGATGGCCAAAACAACCGGCAATCCGCTTTTTTGAAAAGAGTGGATCAGGGAATGCTCTGATTCGGTCAATTCTCCTTCCGGTTCTACCACCAGCATGCAGGCGTCCACGCCCGACACGGCTTCACTCACCGAACGGACCATATAATCTCCCAAGCGGGTGCGGGGTTTGTGCATACCGGGGGTGTCGATAAACACAAGCTGGGTTTCTTCTCTAGTCAGAACCCCCATAATACGGGTACGGGTAGTCTGAGGCTTGGAAGACACAATGGCCACCTTTTGTCCCAGCATGGCGTTCATCAGGGAGGACTTTCCCACATTGGGTTTGCCTACAATGGCAATAAAGGCCGAACGGGAGGACGGTTTGTTACGTTGCGTCATAGGGTACTCCTTACAATTAGTCCAAACGGCCCCGTCTAGGGGACAAGCCGTTTGAACGATCCTTTTTCGAGAAAGACGAAAGATGAAACATCTTCAAAGGGCCGCGGAAGATAAATAGAATGAAAAGGGCGGTGATCGCTGCCAAAGGGATCACTGCCCAGGGGAAAGCGGCAAAGAATGCCGAGAGATTCCGAAACCCTTCCGGGCGTGCAAATAGAAAAACAGCCACGCCCACCGCCGTCAAAGCGGCCAACAATACCGCTCCCGCCGCCGCATCTTTGGCAATGCGGGCCAGGGGATGACGGGTTGGTGAGCTGAGATCCACAGCATTTTCCACAGCAGTGTTGACTGCTTCCAGAGCCGTCACCAATCCAAAGCACAGGAACAGGACGGCATATTCCCCCCGGCTTAAGGGAAAAAACAGGGAAAAGGCCAGCACATAACACACCGCCGTCAGATGGATGCGCATATTGCGCTCATGAACGATGCAAAAGCCGATACCGCGAAATGCATAACCGAAGCTTTTAAGCAGCCTTCTCATCATAACAGCTTAAGGGTTATCGTCGGTAAACACATAACTTCCATTGCGGGGAAGGCCCAGCATAATGAGGACCTGTTCTTCCTTTTCCCGCATTTTAACGGCTTCAATGCCGCCGTTTTCATGGTCGTAGCCCAAAAGATGCAGTACTGAATGAGCTGTCAGGAAGGCCACCTCGCGCTGGATGGTATGGCCATACCGCTCGGCCTGGAACACTGCCCGCTCCATGGAGATAATAACGTCTCCCAACATTTGGGCTCCTGTTTCAGGATTTGTTTCGTACTTGCCGTTTTCCCCCAAGGGGAAGGACAGTACATCGGTTTCAATGTCCTTATTGCGGAATTTGGCGTTTAGCTCCCGGATTTGTTTGTCGTCTACAAAACTGACGCTGATTTCAGCAGGGCCTTGGAAATTTTCCATTTTCAGCACTGCGTTGCAGGTGCGCCGGATGAGAAGGCGCAACCCTGTGGGAATTTTCACTTCTTTTTGCTTGTTGTCGATCAATACTTTAATCTTGTCCATAACCGTCCGCTACTTCGAGCGTCTCCCCTCCTCATGTTTTTCATAGGCTTTAATGATGTCCTGAACCAGCTTATGCCGGACTACATCCTTGGCATTAAAGGTACATACCGCGATATCGTCGATGTTTTTAAGAACCTTCATGGCTTCTACAAGGCCGGAACGCCGCCCATCCAAATCGATCTGGGTGATGTCGCCGGTGACGACAATTTTAGAATGAAACCCTAGCCGGGTAAGGAACATTTTCATCTGTTCCGGAGTGGTGTTCTGCGCTTCGTCCAGGATGATAAAGCTATCGTCCAAAGTACGGCCGCGCATATAGGCCAAAGGGGCCACCTCGATGTTACCCCGTTCTACATATTTATGATAACTTTCACTGCCCAGCATGTCGAACAAGGCGTCGTACAAGGGGCGTAAATAAGGATCTACTTTGCTTTGAAGGTCGCCGGGGAGGAAACCGAGTTTCTCTCCGGCTTCTACTGCCGGGCGAGTCAAAATGATGCGATTGACCTCCTGGGCGCGGAAAGCATTGACCGCCATGGCCACAGCAAGATAGGTTTTACCAGTGCCGGCTGGGCCGACGCCTAAAACAATGGTATTGTCCTCAATGGCCTCCACATATTTTTTCTGCCCCAAGGTTTTAGGACGGATGGGACGGCCCTTGGAGGTAATACAAATGCAGTCACTGGCCAAATTGGCCACCTTTTGTTCGCTGCCTTCCACCACCGAAGACAGCACATACCGGATGTTTTGCTCGGTCAGCACTTCGCCTTTGTTGATCATGGAAAGCAGTGTGGTGATAGCACGCACCGCTTTGCCCACCGGTTCCGGATCCCCGGTGATCTTCAGATCGGAACCGCGGTTGATGATGGAGACGCCGTACTCCTTTTCAATAGAGCGGATGTTCTCATCGAAGTTGCCAAAAAGGGCAACCGCCTGTTCCATACGGTCCACATTGATAATTTGTTCAAACATTCAGATACCTGCCTTATCCCCAGTCGATAAATGGGAGTCTATCTTAAAAATGCGTTATTGCATTGCTTTTTAAAGCTGTCATCATTTGGTAAAGTAAATTTCAAAAGTGCCACGGAAAAGGTGGATTATACAAAGGAAGATTTATTTACGGCGTATGGCTTTGTGATATTCGCACAAAGCACAGAAAAACTAATATCTTTTGTTGTATTATAACATATTTAAATAGAAAAATCAGCAAACAACCAAAAAGTTTAAAATTTATTTACGCTTTTGTCGAAAAAACGCGACAGGCAATTTCCACAGATTCGGTAAGATAGAAAAGAGTTCTTCTACCAGCATGTGAAAAAAGGAGGAAATGATGCATAAAAGATGTAAGATTTGTGATGGTACGTAAAATTTTCATGAATTCTTAGGGAGGAATCCATGAGCTGTCTTGACAAGGGGGATTCAAATGGGATACCCTTTTAAAAAGATAGAAAATAGATATTATTTTTTGCATCGCAACACTTGGTCCATAAAATGTATTTTTGCAAACAGGAAAGGGATGGTCAGATGAATACCAATGGAATGCCGCCTCATTACCCTATGGGACGGCCTATGATGGATCCACAAACCTATCATAAGGAACACAAACGGTTGTGGAATCTGGGAAACGGCATGGGTCTTGCTGTAGTGGGGACTTTTGTAGTAAGCTTCCTGCTGAGCATGCTTTTCATGGCCTTGCAGCAGCTTCTCAAGTTGGGAGATACCTCCAGCATGAGCGCCTTTGGCGGGGGAGAGATTCTGGACCAACTGACCGACATCATTTTATATGTCCCCGTTATGCTGGCGCCTTTCCTGGTGTTTGCCAAGCTCAGCGGTTACCGACTCAGCTCCCTGACTCCATTGGGCAAGCCCAAGATGTCCCTTTTGGTGCCAGGTGTGATGATGGGTCTTGGCGGCTGCATTGTAGGGAATATTCTAACGGCTTTGATCTCCAGCTCTGTGGGAGCGGTAGGCGTTGAACTGAGCTCCCCTAGTGTATCCACCCCCCAGACACTGGCCGGGCAGCTTCTGTTTTATACCAGTACGGCCCTTGTCCCCGCCTTGGTGGAAGAATTTATCTTCCGGGGTGTGGTGATGCAAAGCCTCAGGCGGTTTGGCGATGGATTTGCCATTGTCATGTCGTCGGTGGTGTTTGCCCTCATGCACGGTAACCTTGTCCAGGCTCCCTT
>CALCVR010000286.1 GCA_937905915.1 uncultured Eubacteriaceae bacterium | reverse complement strand
GTTGAGATCCATCAAGCAGTGGGGGATGACAATATCGTCCTCTTCGGCTTAAAGGCTGACGAAGTGGATAGGCTCAAAGCCAGCGGTTACAATCCGATGGTGTATTATAACAACAATCCGTATCTGCGCGGCGCCATTGATATGCTAAGCCGCGGTATCGAGGGAACGGACTTTAATGATATCCGCAATTCCCTCATGAACAAGGATCCTTATATGGTTATGGCCGACTTTGAAGATTATCATCGGGCGCACCAGTATATCAACCAAATTTATGGCGACCGCGATACTTGGAACAAAATGTCCCTGCACAACATCGCTGGGGCAGGTATCTTCAGCGCCGACCGCTCCATTGCCGAGTATGCAGGCAACATTTGGCATGCTGAACCAATCCTGACCAAAGAGGACTAAGAATAGAAAGACCCTTATCCTGCTGTTTTCCCCTCGAAAATACTGTAGGACTTGGGCCTTTTTTCCCTTCTCTAAAATAACGCTACGGTACCGTGCCTCCCGTCCCTTTTTCCTCTGCAAGAGACGGGCGGCATGGTTGCGGGCTCTGCCCTCATCTTTCCCTTCTCTAAACTAATGCTAACGGTACCGTGCTTCCTATCCTCCTTTTTTCCTCTACAGGGGACGGGCGGCATGGTCGCGGGCTTTGCCCGCAAAAGGATGTGAAAAATGTGACCCCACCCAAACGCGTGGCCGCTATCCACGATTTATCCGGGTTTGGAAAATGCTCTCTGACTGAAATCCTCCCTATTTTAGCAGCGTCCGGCATCGAATGCAGCGCTCTACCGACAGCTGTCCTATCTACACATACCGGCGGTTTTACCGGCTTTACCTACCGGGATTTAACCCAAGATATGCCCGCTATGGCCCGGCATTGGAAAGAGATCGGCGTTCCATTTGATGCCATCTACACCGGCTTTTTAGGCTCTGAAGATCAAATCGGGATTGTGTCGGATATCATCGACCTTTTGCTTGGAGAAAATAGCCTCATATTAATCGATCCTGTGATGGGGGATGAGGGGAATCTCTATCAAACCTATACCCCTTCCATGGCCAGGGGCGTTGCCCGATTGTGCGGTAAAGCCGATATCATCGTCCCCAATCTGACCGAGGCAGCTTTCCTTTTGGATGAGCCTTATCGAAAGGGGCCTTACGATCATGAATACATACAGGGCATTGCCAGACGTCTTTGTGCTCTAGGACCTAAAAAAGTGGTTATCACAGGAGTGTACTACCGGGAGGATGAACTAGGCGCCGCTACTTTGGACGCAGAAACCCATGAATTTTCCTTTTACAGCCAGAAAACTGTCCCTGGTTTTTACCATGGCACCGGCGATATTTTTAGCAGCGTGCTTCTGTGCGGCCTGTTAAACGATTTATCTTTGCCGGCCGCTGCCGCTTTGGCTGTGGATTTTACCCACGACTGCATCCAGCGCACTTATGAGGCCGGTGTGGATCAACGGTTTGGTGTCCTGTTTGAGCAGGCCATCCCCCGCCTCATCCAGCGTTTTGGCCTTTTCCCGGCAGCGGATTCTCAGAATCTTTGAAAAGAATGGAAATCGCCTGCTAAACCAAAGGCGCTTTTTTCTCTGCGCCAAATCATCATAAAAGAATAAAAATAGAGAGCCTTGGGTGAAACGGTCGCCTGAGGCTTTTTGTTTGTGCCGCCTACCCAAAATGCGTGGAAAAACTTGTCCATCTTTTTTGTCCGCCTCTCCTGGTTTTTACATTATTTGTAATTTCCCGTTCTTATAATGGGAGATACAACTTGTCTGGTCCCAAAGAACAGACAAACAACAAATCAATAGGTGGTGGTGTTTCCATGAAAGAACGAGTTTTGCGCCGACCCCTGACGAGAACGGCGCTGCCACGTCAATGGATCCGGGTCATTGAAACGTGCTGCTTGACGGTATTGGGATTTTTGCTGTCCCAGGCCACAGTGTTTGACAGTTTGGCTCCCTTCGGCATTGCCTTTGCCGCCTCGGTGCCCAGGGGACGGATCAATATCTTTGTGGCTGCCGGCGTGGCAATGGGGACCATCGTCCCCGGCGGCGCAGGACAACCCTTGCGTTACTTGGCCGCTCTGGCCACTGTACTGGCCATCCAATGGATTTTCGGTCCCTTCAAAAAGATGGCGCGTCATCCGGCCTACGCCCCTATCTCGGCCTTTATCGCCATGGCCGCCACCGGCGCTGCCTTGCTGCCGGTATATGGAACGGGAGTGGCCTCTCTATTATCGGTAGGGGCGGAATCCCTTCTCTGCGGAGGATCGGCCTTTTTCTTCGCCGTCAGCTTGCGAATCCTATGGGAGGGAAGGCGGATTACTACCCTTTCCCGCCAGGAGTTGTGCAGTGTGGTGGTATCGGCGGCAGCCATTTTAGTTGCCTTATCCCGGCTGGATATCGCCGGCATCTCGGTTGGACGGATCCTGGCGGTTTTGATGATCCTCCTGGCTGCCTTTTACGGCCGTGAATCCTGCGGATCCATTGTAGGCGTGGCCACGGGTCTCATTATGAGCCTTAGCAGCGCCGATATGGCCCATCTGGGTGGAGCCTATGCCATCGGCGGTTTAATGGCCGGATTGTTTTCCCCTCTCAACCGTCTGGCCAGCGCTTTGGCCTTTATTGTATCAAACGGCATTGTGGCCATCCGCGTAGGCGGTTCTGCATCGGTGTACGCGGGATTGTTTGAGGTCATGATCGCATCCATTTTATTTATTTTGTTTCCTACCGATTGGGGGATAAGCCTCCGCAAGGTATTGGATCCAAAGGTGACGGCCATTCCAGTCACGGAAGGCCTTCGAAAATCGGTGGTTATGCGTTTGCAATTTGCGTCCAAATCCCTTGGGGAAATTTCACAGTCGGTGGATGCGGCATCCAAAAAGCTGCGCAAAATGACCACCCCTAACTTAGATACCACCTTTTCGCAAGCCACCGATCGAGTGTGCCGTAACTGTGGGCTCAGTATGTTTTGTTGGGGGCCTGCCTGTTACGATACTCAAAACGCCGTCAACGATTTCACCTCGATCCTTCGCAAAAACGGCCACATAGAACGCTCCGACATTCCCGCTTATTTCTCCAAACGCTGCTGCCATGTGGATGATTTTTTGCGGGAGATCAACGCCAGCTATCGGGATTACGCCGTCCGGGAAGCGGCCGAACGTCGGGTTGCGGAAGTGCGCGGGGCGGTGGTGGACCAATTTGAAGGTATGGCCGATATGATCGGGGAACTTGCCGAGCAATTGGACGAAGCCCAATCCTTTGATCAGCCTTGCGCCAATCGGGTGGCAGAGGTGCTCAGCCAATTTGACCTTCCTCCAGCTGATGTCAGCTGCCTTTTGGACCGATTTGACCGCATGACGGTCACCGCTGTTGTAACCGGGTATGACGGACAATCGGTATCCCTGCGCAAGCTGACCCAGGCGGTAGGGGATGCCTGCGACCGCATTTTTGAGATGCCGGGTGTGGCGTCGATCCACGATCAAACCCGTCTCACCTTCTGTCAACAGGCTGTGTATCGGTTGTCCATCGGCTGTGCTCAACGATCTTATCAGGATGGGCCTCTGTGCGGGGACTCCTGTGAAAGCTTCTTCGACGGCCAAGGACGCGCCGTCCTCATGATCAGCGACGGCATGGGCTCAGGTGGACGCGCAGCGGTAGAAGGCGCTATGACCACATCCCTCTTGGGCCAGCTCATCAAAGCAGGCTTTGGATTTGACAATTCCCTAGGTGTGGTCAATTCGGCTTTGATGTGCAAATCCCGCGATGAGGCGTTGTCCACTTTGGATGTGGCCTGTTTTGACCTTTACACCGGTCATCTTCAGCTGATGAAAGCCGGAGCCCCTTTAACCCTGATTCGTAAAAACGGCAAAGTGATCTCCTGTGACACGGCTTCTCTGCCGGTTGGGATTCTGCGGGATATTTCCTTTGAGCATTCGGAAATCCGGCTCAAAGAAGGAGACATTGTTCTCATGGTGTCCGATGGCGCCATTTGCAGCGGTACCGATTGGATGGAAGCCGAATTGACCGCTGCTGGACAGTTTACCGCTCAACAACTGGCGGAACGGATTGTACAACAAGCTAGGCTGCGGCGTTTGGACGGTAAAGATGACGACATTACCGCTTTGGTAGGCATCGTAAAAAAAGGCGTCTAATTCCGCGGGCCGCTAACGGTTGAGTACCCTCCAA
>CALCVR010000285.1 GCA_937905915.1 uncultured Eubacteriaceae bacterium | reverse complement strand
TGATCTGCTGCGGATCAGCCTTGCCCTTCAACTCCTTCATGCACTGCCCCACCAGGAAACCGAAGGCCTTCTGCTTACCGCCCTTGTAGTCGGCCACCGACTGGGGATTGCGCTCCAACGCCTTTTGAATCACAGCCTCCACCATGCCGGTATCGGACACCATCTCAAGGCCCTGCTCCTTGACGTAGACCTCCGGGTCCACCCCTTGGGTAAACACGGCCTCAAAGACGCTTTTGGCTGTGTTGCGGTTGATGACGTTTTTGCCCACCAAGCCGATGAGCTTTGCCAGCTGCTCCGGCTTCAGCGTCATGTCCTCCGGCTGGGCATCGCTCTCATTGAGGCGGCGGAAAATATCGCCCATGATCCAGTTTGCCACCTCTTTGGGCTGGCCGCACAATTCCACCGTGGCCTCAAAGAAATCAGCCATGGCTTTGGTACCGGTGATCATGCGGGTGTCGTATTCCGGCAGGCCCAACTGCTCCATATAGCGCCGTTGTTTCTGATCGGGAAGCTCTGGAAGCTCTCCTTTTACCCGGTCGATCCACTCCTCCGAGATACACACCGGCGGCAGATCGGGCTCCGGGAAATACCGGTAATCCTGAGCGTTTTCCTTAGAGCGCATGGCAAAGGAATCGCCCTTGCCGTCGTCCCACCGGCGGGTCTCTTGGACCACCTGCCCGCCTGATTCCAGCAAACCGATCTGGCGGTCGGCCTCGCTCTGGATGGCCCGGGCAATGGCTTTAAAGGAATTCATATTCTTCATCTCGGTGCGGGTGCCCAGCTGTTCTGTGCCCGCTGGGCGGACCGACAAATTGACGTCGGCCCGCAGGGATCCCTCCTGCATTTTGCAATCGGATACGCCGATGTATTGCAACGTCGCCTTGAGTTTTTCCAGATAGGCCACTACTTCATCGGCCGAACGGAAATCCGGCTCCGACACGATCTCCAAAAGCGGGACGCCGCAGCGGTTGTAGTCGGCCAAAGTGCAGTCCTCCAAGGGATCGTGCACCAGTTTGCCGGCGTCCTCTTCCATATGGATCTCATGGATGCCGATGACCTTTTTCTCGTCCCCCACCTGGATCTCCACCCCGCCGTTGCGGCAGATGGGCAGATACAGCTGGCTGATCTGATAGGCCTTAGGCAGGTCGGGATAAAAATAATTTTTCCGGTCGAATTTGGTGGCGCGGGTAATGGCGCAGTTGGTGGCCAGTCCCGCCCGGATGGCGTACTCCACCACGCTTTTGTTGAGCACAGGAAGGGTTCCCGGCATGCCGGTGCACACCGGGCAGCAGTGGGTGTTGGGATCTCCGCCGAATTCCGTGGTGCAGGAACAAAAAATCTTGCTTTTGGTGCTCAGCTCCACATGGACCTCCAAGCCCACGACAATCTCATATTTCATGGCGTTCTCCCTCCTCACTGCGGTTTCTTCCGGTGGAAATCGGTGACCTGCTGGTAAGCGTAGGCTGTGTTGAGCAGCTTCTTCTCCCCAAAGGCCGGGCCGATCAGCTGCATGCCGACGGGCAGCCCCTGATCGTCGAATCCGCAGGGGGCCGACAGTCCCGGAAGCCCTGCCAGATTGACCGACACGGTGTAGATATCGCCCAGATACATTTTAAGCGGATCGTCCAAATTCTCCCCTAGTTTTAGGGCGGTTGTGGGAGCCACCGGCCCCAGCAGCATATCGTACTTTTCAAAGGCCTTGTCAAAGGCCTGTTTGATAAGGGCGCGCACCTTCAGCGCCTTGTTGTAATAGGCGTCGTAATAGCCGGAGGACAGCACGAAATTGCCCAGCATAATGCGGCGCTTAACCTCCATGCCGAATCCCTGGCTCCTGGACTTGAGGTACAGGTCGTAAAGATCCTGGTAGTTCTCCGCCCGGAAGCCATACTTGACGCCGTCGTAACGGGACAGGTTGGAGGACGCCTCGGCGCAGGAGATGATATAATAGGCCGGCACGACGTATTCCACCAAAGGCATGGGGAACTGCTCCACATGAGCGCCCAGCCCTTCCAGCTCCTTGGCGGCGGCCAGCACCTTCTCCTTGACCTGAGGCTCTAAGCCATCCCCAAAATAATCGGTGGGGATGCCGACGCGCAGCCCCTTAATATCCCCGGTTAAGCCTTCAAAGAAGCCGCCGTCCGGGTGCTCCACCGAGGTGCTGTCCTTGGGATCCTTTTGTGTTATGATATCCAGGGATGCCGCTACCGTCGCCGCATCCCGGCCCAAAGTCCCCACCTGATCCAGGGAGGACGCATAGGCCACAACGCCGTAGCGGGACACGGTGCCGTAGGTGGGCTTGATGCCGGTGACGCCGCAGAAGGAAGCCGGCTGACGGATGGAACCGCCGGTGTCGGTGCCCAACGCATAAAATGCCTCCGACGCCGCCACAGCCGCAGCAGCGCCTCCCGACGATCCACCCGGCACACGGGTGAGATCCCACGGGTTTTTGCAGACGCCGGCGTAGGACGTTTCGGTGGTGGATCCCATGGCGAATTCGTCCATGTTGAGCTTGCCGACCACCACGGCGCCGGCCTGCTCCAAGCAGTCTGTGACGCTGGCATTGTAAGGAGGACGGAAGTTATAGAGCATTTTGGACCCGCATGTGGTGGTCATACCTTTCACACAGATATTGTCTTTCACCGCCACCGGCACGCCGAAGAGAGGGCCCTCTCCTTCTCCGGCATCCACCTTTTTCTGCACCGCTTCGGCCTGCGCATTGGCCGATTCACGGAAGGTAGCTACATAAGCGTTCAGCGCCGGATCGGTGGATTCAATGCGATCGATAATGGCGTTTGCCGCTTCGCCACGCCCACTTCCCGCTTTTTGATCCGTTGTCCCAGATCCAGCGCATCCAATTCCCATAAATTCATGTGTCTTCCCCTCCTTATTCCACTGCCTTAGGCACCTGATAACAGCCGTCCTTCTTCTGCGGCGCATTCTGAAGCAGTTCCTCCCGGTGGGCCGAGGGGCGGCACACATCCTCCCGCATGACGTTGTTCACCGGCAAGGTGTGCGACATAGGTTCCACTTGCTCAGTATCCAATTCACTTAGCTTATCCATATACGAGAGAATGTCGCCCAAATCCTTCTCCGCCTGTTTTTTCTCCTCTTCGGACAGTTCCAGCCGGGAAAGCTGGGCAACGTAATCGACGATCTCTGGGGTGATGGTCATAGAGTGGTATCCTCCTTTGCCGTTTGAAGCGGAATAGGTTTAAAAAAACAGGAGTGGGAACCGGTGTGACAGGCCGGGCCTGTCTGATCCACCGTTACAAGCAGCGTATCGTCGTCGCAGTCGGCTGCTAGTTTCAACACCTTCTGCACATGCCCGGACTGGGCTCCTTTATTCCAAAGCTCCTGACGGGAACGGCTGTAAAACCAAGTGTAGCCGGTTTCCAGCGTCTTTTGTAGGGACTCCCGATTCATGTATGCAAGCATCAGTACTTGGCCGGTGGATGCCTCCTGCACAATGGCGGGAATCAATTCGCCCTTCTGAAAAAAACGGTCCAGGTTCATTCTTTGGCCTCCTTCACCGCTTTGGATAGATGCAAGGTCCCCTCATAAAGGGATTTGCCGCAAATGGCCCCGTAAAGGTTCATGGCCTTGAGCTGACGGATATCGTCCAGATCCCGGATGCCGCCGCTGGCGATGATATCGCAGCTGACCGCTTCATTGAGGGCGCCCAGCTGCTCCAGGTTGGGGCCGGACAAGGTGCCGTCCCGGGAGATATCGGTAAAGATGATGCACTGCACCCCGGCTTGCTCCATCTGACGGGCTAAATCGATATAGTGGACGTCCGAAGTCTGCAACCATCCCTGGGCCGCCACCATCTCATTGCGGGCGTCGATGCCCACGGCAATATGCTTGCCCCATTTCTTGGCCGCTTTTTTTACAAAGTGGGGATCCCGTATGGCGGCCGACCCCAAGATCACGCGGGAAATGCCGTGGTTCAAATAGAATTCCACCGTCTCCATATCGCGGATGCCGCCGCCCAATTCCACCTTCATCCCACTTTGCTCGGCAATCTGCAAGAAGAGATCTCGATTTTTTGGGGAACCTTCTTTTGCGCCGTCCAAGTCCACCATATGAAGCCATTTGGCCCCCGCTTTGTGAAATCGATTGGCTGTTTCCATCGGGTCATCGGCCACCTTATGAGCGGTGGAAAAATCCCCTTTATACAAGCGGACGCACTGGCCGCCACGAATGTCAATCGCAGGTAAAATAATCATGATTCCGCCTCCATCTTACACACTGCCTCACAATTCTCTCACGAGAAAATCGGACATATAGCGGTAATAATTATACCACCGGCTTTCCCATAAGAAAAGGGGAAGCAAACAGAAAACGGGGGGAAAACCGTAAAAAATGGAGATTCATCCATTTTTTCTCGCCTTTCCTCCCGTATCCTAAGCGTCATGCCAATACGCCTTTGGTGGATAAAATTCCATTTCGCGGGGCGACCGCTTCTCCCACGGCCTTGAACATGGCTTCTATTTCATGATGGGCATTTTTGCCGTATTCTATGCGGGTATGCAGTGTAATCCCCGCGTTGAAAGCAAAAGCCCGCATGAATTCCTCGGTCATACAGGTGTCGAAATCCCCCACCCGTTCTTGCTCAAATGAGGCGTCAAACGCCAAAAAGGGCCGGCCGCTGACGTCCACCGCCGCAAAGGCCAGGGCTTCGTCCATGGGCACGAAGCTGCTCCCAAACCGGGCAATGCCCGATTTGTCGCCCAGCGCCTCCCCCAGGGCCTTGCCCAGCACAATGCCGGTGTCCTCCACCGTATGGTGGCAGTCGACGTGCAGGTCCCCTTTGACGGAAACCTGAAGGCCGAACCCGCCGTGAGTGGCGAAACTGTTTAACATATGATCCAAAAAGCCGACGCCGGTATCGATCTGGATTCTCCCTCCATCCAGCTGAAGGGACAAGGTGATGTCGGTTTCTTTTGTGGTTCTTTTGACTTGGGCTGTTCTCATAGGCTTCCTCCCAGCTTCTCCAATACGCGGGCGACTTCCTCATTTTCCTCTAAGGTTCCGGCGCAGATACGCAGTCCTCCGGCAATGAGGCGCACGGCGATGCCCTCGTCCTTAAGCCCTTCAAACAGGCGTGGGGCGTGGGGCGTGCGGATGTGGACAAAATTGGTGCAGGGAACCGCCATTTTGGCGTCCTGCCACCCCTCCACAAGGGGCTTCATTTTTTGGTAGAGGTCATCCCGGGACGCTGTGATTTTGCCCACACATTCCCGCAAATAATCGGGGTGGGAAAGGACGGCCGCTCCCGCTCCTTGGGTCAGGCTGTTGACGTTGTAGGGCGATTTTACAGCATGGAGCGCCCTGGTCAATGTAGGATTGGCCACGGCGAATCCCAGCCGCAAGGCGGCCATGCCGAAGGCTTTGGAACAGGTGCGCAGGATGAGAAGATTGTCGTACCCTTCCACTTCCCTTATGAGCGACTGGTCCCAAAAATCCATATAAGCCTCGTCCAATACCACCAGGCACTGCACCGACCGGACCAGGCGGCGGACCTCCTCCGCCCCCACTCCCAGCGACGTGGGATTGCAGGGATTGGAGAAGACCAGGGCTCTGGCCCCCGTCTGCCCTACGGTTTCGATCAACGCGTCTATGTCAATGGTAAGATCGTCCCGTTTTGGAGCCTCCACCACCTCCACCTCGGAAAGGACGCTGTAAAATGCGTACATGGAGAAATCCGGCGCCACGGTGACCACCTTGTCCCCCTTCTCCAAAAGGGCGGCGGTAATCAGCATGATGAGCTCGTCGGAACCGTTGCCGGCTGTCACAAGCC
Organism: uncultured Eubacteriaceae bacterium; assembly: GCA_937905915.1. Lineage (GTDB taxonomy): Bacteria > Bacillota > Clostridia > Oscillospirales > Acutalibacteraceae > Solibaculum. Next base: position 951 of record CALCVR010000285.1, on the reverse strand, counting down.
CCTCGTCAATACCGTAATACCCGGCGAACAGGCGGCACACCTTCTCCGCCTTAGGGTCGGGATACCGGTTGAACATGGCCTGCCGGACGCCCTCCTCCATCTCCTGCCTAAGCCATAAAGGGGGCAGCAAAAAGGATTCGTTGGCGTCCAGTCGGATGCGGTAATTCCCCTGGATAGGATCGTAAGGGGTGAGATCCCGCACCTTGGCCGCAAGTTGATATGCCATAGACGCCTCCTTACTTCTCAAACCGGACGCGGATGGATTGGGCGTGAGCCGTCAGGCCCTCGGCTTCGGCCAGGCACACGATGTCGGGATAGTCCCGCTCCAAAGCCTCCCGGGTATAGTAGATAAAGCTGGACTTTTTCACAAAGCTGTCCACCGACAGGGGGGAGAAAAACCGCGCCGTACCGCTGGTGGGAAGCACGTGGTTGGGCCCGGCGAAGTAATCGCCTAAGGGTTCGGGGCTGTAATGGCCCAAAAAGACCGAACCGGCGTTGTCCATGCGGCCCACGTATTCCATGGGATTCTTTATGCACATCTCCAGATGCTCCGGGGCCAGCAGATTGGCAAACTCCACCGCCTCATCCATGGAGCGGCAGACGATAATAGCGCCGTAATCCTGAAGGGACCGCTCAATGATCTCCTTGCGGGAGAGCTTTTTGCACTGCTTTGCCAGCTCCAGCAAGGTCTCCTGGGCCAAACGGTTGGAGGTGGTCAGCAAAATGGCCGAGGCCAACACGTCGTGCTCCGCCTGGCTCATGAGATCGGCCGCCACATAAGCGGGATCGGCCGTCTCATCGGCCACAATGAGGATTTCACTGGGGCCTGCGATCATATCGATGTCCACCACGCCGTACAGCAGGCGCTTGGCTGTGGCCACGTAGATGTTGCCCGGGCCGACGATCTTATCCACCTTCGGGATGGACTGGGTCCCGTAGGCCAGCGCCGCC
>CALCVR010000284.1 GCA_937905915.1 uncultured Eubacteriaceae bacterium | reverse complement strand
ACATAACTGTGGCGGGCCCTGCCCGCTCTTTCCTGGCATTTTTCCCTGCATTGCTCTGATCGCGGGTGCCATGGGCCTGGATAACACAAAGCCATGTGCGCGTCGTGGCGGCGGGCCCTGCCCGTGATGAAAGGAGAAAGGTATGGATCCCATTGGCCTTTATCTTCATATCCCCTTTTGCCTTCGCAAATGCCCCTACTGTGACTTCTATTCCCTTCCCGCTCAGGAAAACATCTTAGACAGCTATGTGGACGCTTTGAGAAAATATATTCTCGCGTGGGGAGAGCGTTTAAAACGCCGGGCCGATACCTGTTATTTTGGCGGAGGAACACCGTCGCTCTTGGGAGCGGGGCGCATTGCCGCGCTGCTTCACGAAGCGAAAGAAGCCTTTGGGTTAAAGGATGCAGAAATAACGGTGGAGGTCAATCCCGCCACGGTGGATCAAAAGGATCTTGCAGATTTGTATCAGTGCGGGGTCAATCGGCTGTCCATTGGGCTGCAATCAGGGATCGAGGGGGAATTGCGGGGATTAGGCCGGCTTCATTCAGCTGAACAGGCAGCCAAGACGGTAAGCTGGGCCAGGCAGACGGGATTCAAAAATTTGTCCCTGGATCTGATGATTGCCACTCCCAACCAGACAATAACCTCCCTCACCCGTTCCATCGACTTTTGTATATCCTTGAATCCGGAACATATTTCCGCCTATTTGCTGAAGATTGAGCCGGACACGGCTTTTGGAAAAAGACCTCCCACCGGCCTCCCCGACGAGGAGTTGGAGAGGGAACTTTACCTCACCGCCTGCAAGCAATTGGAGGAAAAAGGGCTTTTGCAATATGAAATCTCCAACTTTGCCCGTCCGGGGAAGGAATCCCAGCATAACCTTAAGTATTGGGATGGACAGGAATATTTAGGACTGGGGCCGTCGGCCCATTCCTTTTTGAACGGCCGCCGTTTTTATTATCCAAGGGATTTATCTTCCTTCTTGGCTGGCGCCGTCCCAAAAGAGGACGGGACAGGAGGCGATTTTGAGGAATACGCCATGCTGCGCCTGCGCCTCGCCGACGGCCTGAGAGAAACGGCTGTCCGCAAAAGATTCGGCTGTGGGATCCCTGAGGCCATGAAATCCACCGCCAAAAAACTGGCTGCCGGAGGGCTGATTCACCTTTTGCCCGATGGCTTCGCTCTAACACGGGAGGGGATGTTGGTTTCCAACGCCGTTATCGCTGCCCTGCTGGGGTAAAAGCTACGATTTGACCGTCTTCAGAAAGTTGTAGCACCTGTGTGGCGGCGTTTTGGACAAAGGCAGCGTCATGTTCTACAAACAGCATACTGGCGCCGCTTTGGCAGACCAGTTCCTCGATTTGAAGACGAGAGAGAATGTCGATGTAATTTAAGGGTTCGTCCCAGACGGTAAGATGCGCTGGAGTGGCCAGACTGGCCGCTAACAGCGCTTTTTTCTTTTGGCCGGAACTAAACTCCTCCAATCGCCGTTCAAACTGAGCCCGTTCAAATCCCATCTTTCGCAGAAGGGTAAAAAAGAAAGTGACGTCCAAGTTCTGCTCTTGGGCAAAGGAGCGGATGTCTCCTCTCAATGCCTCGGCATCCTGCCGCGCCAGCGATAGGATAAGTCCTGCTCCTACCTGGATCCGGCCATGGGAAAGGACGGGGCCATTTGGTTGAGGATAACCAGCCTCCTTGCAAAGAGCCCGCAGCAAAGAGGATTTGCCGCATCCGTTGGGCCCTACAAGGGCCACCCGTTCCCCGGGAGAGATGGAGAAGTCTATGGGCCCGCACACTTGTCTCCCATCGTCCATGCGGAAAAAAGGGCCGGATTTGCGCCAGGGCAACGGAGAGAAACGCAAAGCTTCCGATGTCTCGATGTCCCTCAAAAGCCCTCGTTTTTCCTCAGCCGCCTTTTGAAGTCGTGACTCAGTGGTCTTGGACCGCTTCATTATTTTGGCGGCCTTGTGCCCCAAATACCCACGGTCCAC
>CALCVR010000283.1 GCA_937905915.1 uncultured Eubacteriaceae bacterium | reverse complement strand
TAAAGGATAAATGATAGTTAGTATTTTGAAAATAAAAAGATTATCCAGTTCAACAGATTTTAATGATATGATACAATGAAAAATGATAAAATTATTTTACAGAACTAGGTCAGTAAGCCCAATGACTGACTAAAAAAGGAATTAACTCATATCAGTCAGCTGCAAAAAAAGGGAGGAATGTGCAAAAGGCAAAGAACAGAATATAGCTGCTATTTTAAGTATAAAAAATTATCTAGAATATCTAAAATTACATCGTTTAATGGCCTTTTAGAAGGAGGAAGTTTTTGTGCTAAAATCATGGAAAAAGGGAATGTGCCTTGCGGCGGCGCTTGCTTTGATGACCACATTATTTACAGCGGTCAGCCCAGTCAGCGCTCAACCCAAGGATGAAGAAGGGTATCGTAACGTAGCCCTTCGCCGCGCTGCTTATCATTCCAGCGCCACCGACTATAATCAAACCGGTCACCTTGTCACCGACGGTATTGTGCCGGAAGTGAAAATTGGCGGGCCGGAATACTCCGACCAGTATGGGGATTCCCCCTCGGCGGAAAACCCCAGCTGCGCCTTTGACGGCCAGCCCAGCACCAAGTGGTTAACCTTTAACCAGGCCGCTTGGTTGCAGCTAAAATTCCCCGGGGAGGAAGCCTATGTAGCTAAGAGCTATACTCTTACCACAGCAAATGATCAGCCTGGCCGCGATCCTAAAACATGGACAGTGGAGGGATCCAACGACGGCGTGCATTTTGATGTGTTAGACACCCAAGAGGGTATCACTTGGTCGGAGCGTTATGAGACCAAGACCTTCCAAATGGAAAATGACACCGCTTACCGTTACTATCGTCTCAATGTCAAGGAGAACAGCGGTGACGAAGGCGAGATGCAAAATGGAGAATTTATTCCCGGCCGTATCCAGTTGGGAGAATTCGACCTATTGAACGCCGACGGCGAGAGTATTGTCCCGCGTCCCGCTAAAGCGGAGTTTAATAGCGAGTGGATCAGTAAATCGGCTGGCCAGCAGTACGTCTACATCGACTTGGGAACGGAGAGTACCATCGATCAGGCGGTCATCAACTGGGGTGACAATTACGCTTCTAAGTATGAGCTTCAGATCTCCGACGACGCTGAGGATTGGCAAACAGTTTATACTCAGGAAGCTGGCCAGGGCGGAGAGGAAACCTGTCAATTTGACACCGCCCAGGCCCAGTATGTCCGCCTTCTGTGTGAAGAGGCTGTAAGCAACAACTACGGTGTCCATGAAATCGAAGTGTATGGTGTAAATGACCTGCACTATTCCATCGGCGAAATGCCTGAGGCAGAAGCCGATGGTACGCAGTATCTCCGAGGAGGCAATTGGAAGGTAGAACGCGTCTCCCAGGTAGGGGAAGAGGTCACTGGTGAAACTTTGTCCCAACCTGGCTACGATGATAGCTCCTGGCTGCCGGCCGTAGTGCCCGGTACCGTACTGTGGTCCTACCTACAGGCGGGAGCCATTCCAGATCCTAATTTCAGCGATCAACAGCTGCAAATTTCCGACAGTTACTTTACCGCTGACTTCTGGTATCGGGACAGCTTTGTCATTCCCGAGAGCCAGAAGGGCCAGCGCACCTGGCTTAACTTTGATGCCATCAACTGGAAGGCGGATATCTATTTTAACGGCCATAATGTGGGCCGGATTGAGGGCGCCTTTATTGAGAGCAAGTTTGATGTCACCGATTATGTAAACTACGGCGGCGACAACTACTTGGCGGTATACATTCACAAGAACGATAATCCCGGCGCCGTTACCGAACAGACCATCGGCAGCGCCGGCGGAAACGGCGGCGTGCTGGGCTACGATAACCCCACCCTCCACGCCTCCATCGGCTGGGACTGGGTGCCTACTATCCGCGGCCGCAACATCGGCATTTACCAGGATGTGTATGTCAGCTACACCCAGGATGCCCGCCTGATTAACCCTTGGGTTATCACCGACCTGGATCTGAACAATGAAGTGAAACCCATTGAGGCGGAGAACCTGGCCCTTGATAAAACCGCGTCCGCCAGCTCGGTAGAAGGGTATAATGCGGGTCAAAATGTGGCCCAGCACGCATTAGACGGCAACACCAACACCCGCTGGTCTTCTGAATATAAGGATAACCAGTGGTTCCAGGTGGACTTTGGAAAGCCCACCACCTTCTCCAGCACCCGCATCCAGTGGGAAGCTTCCTATGCCGTTGATTATACCCTCCAATATTCCAACGATGGTAAGATCTGGACCGATATCCTCACCGAGGATGATTGCAAGGGCGGCGTAGATCAAAAGTACTTTGATCAGGTTACAGCCCAGTATTTGCGCATCCAATGTGGCAAACGTTCCAGCCAATACGGCACCTCCTTCTGGGAGTTTGAAGTGTACGACATGGAAAAGCCGGTGGAAGAGCCAGAAGGGCCCGACTTCTCCAAGGCCGACCTGACGGTTAAAACCGAAGTAGAAAACTGCAAGGATGAAGCAACCACCGTTACCGTCAGCGGAACCATCCAGCCCGGCAATTTGCCTTTTAGCCAGGATGTAGAATTGGCTCCCAATGAAACCAAGGAAGTCACCATTGATGGTATCGTCATGGAGAACCCGGAACTGTGGTGGCCCAACACCTATGGCGACCAGTATCTCTACACCTGTAACGTCCAGGTCACTGAGGATGGGCGGGTTTCCGATGACGAAGCCTTCCAGTTCGGTGTCCGTGAATTTACTTACAGCGAAGGAAGCCCGTTGCAGATTTACTGCAATGGTACCCGCATTATCTGCCGCGGCGGTAACTGGGGTATGGACGATTCCAACGTAGCGGCTACCGCTGAGGACTACGACACGAAGATCCGCCTCCACGCTGAGGCAAATCTGACCATGATCCGCAACTGGGTGGGCCAGACCGGTAAAGAGGATTTCTACAAAGCCTGCGACAAGTACGGCATTCTGGTCTTTGACGACTTCTGGCTTGCTAATCCCAGCGACGGCCCCAATCCCAACGACGAAGATATGTTCATGAAAAACGCTGTGGATAAGATCAAACGCGTCCGCCGCTATGCATCGGTTTGCTTCTACTGTGGCCGCAACGAAGGCAATCCCCCTGAAACTCTGAATAAAAACTTAGAAGAGGCCACTGTGACCTACGATGGTACCCGTCACTATATTCCCCATTCGGCATCCGGAACAGTAAGTGGTTATGGCCCCTATGCTGTTCAAGATCCTGAATACTATTTCAATAACGCTCCTGTGACGCTTCATTCCGAACGAGGGTTGCCCAATATCCCAGCTTATGAAAGCATGGTGGAGATGCTGGGTGAAGACCATCTCTGGCCCATCGACAACGTCTGGGGCCTTCATGATTTCACCTCCGGCTCGGCTCAAAACGGAAACAAGTATCAGCAGGAGATGAAGGATTACGGTTCCTACAATAGTTTAGAGGAATTTGTCCGCATCGCCCAAATGGTAAACTACGAAAACCATAAGGCACTGTTTGAAGCCACCTTTAACAAAGGCGGCAACGGCATGCTCATGTGGATGAGCCAGTCGGCATGGCCGTCTATGGTATGGCAGACCTACGATTACTACTACGACACCAACGGCGGTTATTTTGGTTTAAAACAGGGCAATCAGCCCATCCATGCAATTTGGAACTGCACTAACGATGCTATTGTGCTGACCAACTACACCCCCAACGATGAAACTGGATTGAAGGTTATCGTCAATGTATACGATCTAAACGGCAACCTGATCCTTAGTCAGGAAGAAGTAAGCGATGTAGCCTCGGATTCTACAGAGGAGGTTATGAACCTTCAATATCCGGAAGATTCTACCGACATTAAGTTTATCCGTACCATAGTTGAAGATGCAGAAGGCAACCAGATCGCTGACAACTTCTATTGGACCAATACCGAAGATTATCAGGGTTACAAGGCCCTTAATGATCTGCCCGAAGTCAAATTGCAGGCCGATTATACAGCACAGGAAAAAGTAGGCACTACCTGTTACTATACTGTGAACCTGCAAAATAATACTGAAGATCCGGCCTTGATGATCCGTCTCAAAACCACCAATGATTTGACCGGCGAGCGGGTGCTGCCCACCTATTATTCTGACAACTACATTTCTCTCATGCCCGGCGAGTCCAAAGAAATCACGGTGGAATTTGACGAGAAATATCTCAATGGTGGCCAGCCTGTGTTCAGTGTAGAAGGCTGGAACATTGTGGCTGATGAAATCGGTGATGAACCTGAAGCAAACTACATCAAAGGTTTCTCCATTGAAAGAGACGATGAAAGCATCACCCAGGTTTCGGCCGGTGAAATCTATGCTGAAGTTCAGGTGGCAGGCCTTGCCGAGCAATCTACGATGAAGGTCAACCCGGTTATCGCCCTGTATAAGGACGGCAAACTGGAGGACATCCAAGTAAATCCTCAAGAAGTGACCGTTAAAGCTGGTGAAACCGTAACGGTGCAGACTAGTCCCATCGTTGTTCCTGACGAGGATGATCTGACTATGTACGAGGTCAAAGCCTTCCTGTTGGGAGGCGGCCAGTATGCAACTCCTTTGCAGACAAGCAAACAGCTGGATGCTTGGGAATTCCCCAACTTGGCGTTGAGTGCCGTAGCCACCGCCAGCTCAGAGGAGAACCAGAAGCAGAGCGAAGGCGCTGACCATACTGTTAAAAACGTCAACGACGGCGACAGCACCACTCGCTGGGCCTCCGATTGGATGAAGGATCCTCAGTGGGTTCAGTTGGATTTTGGGAAGCCTGTGGAGTTCAGCCAAATTATTTTGGAGTGGGAGGCAGCCTGTGCCACCAAGTACGTCATTCAGATTTCAGATGACGGAAAGCAGTGGACCGATCTTGTCCGTAATGACAACGGCAAAGCCGGGATTCAGCCTTATACTTTTGAGGAACCCCAGTCTGCCCGGTATATCCGTGTTTTAGGAGAAGAGCGTGCAATGGAGAAGTATGGCTATTCCATTTATGAAATTCGCGTTTATCAATAATCGCTTATTGCATTTTTGCTTTTGATCTGTAGCAAAAAGCCCGATCGATGTTTTCACCGGTCGGGCTTTTTTTGTTTGAAAAATAAAGAGGAAGTGGATAAGATAAAAAATACAAAAAATAAGAAAATATAAAGATATAATAGTGTGATTCATAATAAAAAACGTAGACATAACATGTCAAATATGATATAATAATAGAATTAACAATCGGATTTTTTATTAAAGGAGTGAATAAGAATGAGAAGTCAAATGAAGCGAGTATTGGCTTTCCTGTGTACAGGAGCTCTTCTATGCAGTACGGCTTTGACAGCGCCAGCGGTTTTTGCCTGGGATCAAGAAAAGGGAGAAGAAAATCCAGTTTCCTATGTGGATACCTTGATTGGTGCAGAGAATAATGGCGCTTGTATTGCCGGCCCTACTCGCCCAAATGGATCCATTCATCCAAGCCCTGAAACAAAAAATTGTGAAAACGGCGGTTATCGCGCAAATCAGGACATCGTAGGTTTTGGGCAGCTGTATGTCCAGGGCACCGGTGGAACCAAAACATATGGTAACTTTATGTTATCTCCCCAGGTGGGCGATCCTATTTTTGATGAAAATAGTCGTGCATCCGGCAAGGCAAATGAAGATGCCAACCCCAATTATTACACAGTCGACCTGACCAAATATGACATTAAGGCCGAGGTCACGCCGGAAGAACATACTGCCCTGTATCGTTTTACCTATCCCAAAAATGATAAATCCGGGATCGTGTTGGACATCAGCCGAAAAATCGGCAATCAAGTGGCGCTGGACAAGGGTTCAATTCCCCTCATCTCCACCAGAGTAGGAAGCGTCGAACTATTCTTCTTTCGGAATGAGTTCGCGCTTGTGTATAGATTTGGGAGCGCCAGATAGGGGGGCTCCCATTTCGCATTGCAATCATAGGCTGTATTTTGCGTTTTAAGACGTTTTAAGCCCGTTGGGGTACTCCGTTACCCTGGCGGGCTTTTTCGTGCCTTAAAACGCCTCTGAGAGCGTCAAAGAAGCAAAAGCGGGATGCAGGTGCGCATCTCGCTTCCGCTCGATGCTGGGATTGGCCGCCCTGCGGGCGGCTGGTTCGGGTCTTGAGTCTGGGTACAGCAGGGGGCGGGTGCAGTTCTTGTTCCACTTTTTGAATTAAAAAGTGGAACGTAAAATTTCCCCAGTTTATCGGGGAGTACGGGCAAGTGGGTGAAATCCTGTTCCACTTTTGTTTTCAGAAGTGGAACGTAAAAAATCCCCTGTTTACCGGGGAGTAGAAGCATTGTTCCATTTGTTCCACTTTTATAGGACATAATATAGGGGATAAAAAATTCCCCCTTCCCCTATGTACTTCTTTTTTATCTATATATAGGGTTTCGGAAAAAAGTGGAACAAGTGGAACATTCCTCGGGGAAGCCGATGAATACGGGAAAGACCCCGTTCCGTTTTTCAAATGAAAGTGGAACGGGTTTTTGCTGGGTTGCCCGAGGAGGCCGATAAACACGAGAAAAAGTATGTTCCACTTTTCAAACGCAAAAGGGGAACAAAATGGAACAAGCCTCTCCTGCTGTGTACGGCCCTTCTTCTGCTTCCGGCTTTCCAGCGGGGGTGCGAATTTTTTTCGGACGTTTTCCGCTCGTATATGAGCGGAAACAAGCCTCTGACCTGCGGAGACGGAATATCGGGTATTGCGTTAATTGAGTTAACGCTGTATAATACCAGTTGTATAGATAAATGGCTCAGCACCCGTCCCGTCTTTGATGCGGGGTTGCTACCGGGAATAGGAGCCGAGCGCTCGGTCGAATAGGCCGTG
>CALCVR010000282.1 GCA_937905915.1 uncultured Eubacteriaceae bacterium | reverse complement strand
CATCTTTTTAGCCTGTTGCGACTTGCTACATCAGCCTTATAAATCCTTCTAATTTTGTAGGAAATACCACTTTTTCTCTAGACAAATGAGTAGGAATCCCCTTCCTTTTAGCATGCGCAAATTGGATGCGTACATGTATCCTAGGATGTCTAAGGCCGGAAAAAACTGTATATCTTTATCTCTCTTCTTTTCTTTTTCCCTACCGCCCCTCATGCTTAAGATTCGGTCGTATTTCTGCTTTTCTCCTCGCTTGACAAAGCAAACTTCTGTTGCTTATAATGAAAAGAAACACCTGTTTGGATTTTTGCGCCGTGCGCGCTATTTTAATGAAACGATGGGTATTTATATTTCCCATCCGAAAGGGGAACAATCATGGATCCGGACGGAAGTCCTAACGTATTAATGGCGGGCGGTTCTACCAGCGGCCTAGTCGCCCAGATTATTATCTTGGTGCTGCTCATCTGCATCAACGCCTTTTTTTGAGCTTCGGAAGCGGCTATCATCTCCCTCAACGACAGTAAGCTCAAGCGCGACGCCGAGGAAGGACACAAAAAAGCCCGTATTTTGCTTAAACTGACCCAAACACCCTCTTCCTTCCTCTCCACCATTCAGGTGGGAGTCACCCTCTCCAGTTTCCTGATCGCCGCCGTAGCCGCCACTTCCATTGCCGACCGCATCGCCGCCTGGCTGGCGCCTCATATTCAAGCCCCTCTCTCGGTTATTGCAGTTGTCAGTACGGTGGCGGTAACCCTTGTTCTTGCTTTTCTCTCCATCGTTTTGGGAGAGATGGCCCCTAAACGCATCGCTATGCAGAAACCGGAATCCATCGCCTACCGTTCAGCCGGCATCCTACGGGCGGTAACCATCTTATTGAAACCGCTGATTTGGCTTTTTTCCCACTGTGCCAACGGTGTAGTCCGATTGTTTGGATGTGATCCTCACGCCGAAACCCATCGCGCCACCGAGGAAGAAATCCGCATGATGGTGGATGTGGGCGAGGAGAAGGGGCTCATTGAAGAGAATACCAGTGAGATGATCAACAACATCTTTGAATTTGACGACATCACAGTGGATGAGATCATGACCCATCGCACCGAAATGGAGGCGGTGGAAGAACATGATTCGGTGAGCAAACTACTGGAAATTGCCATCCAGAAGGGGTATTCGCGTATCCCTATCTATCGGGAGGATTTAGACGATGTATTGGGCGTATGCTACATCAAGGACTTTCTCCCCTACGTTACAGAAAACCTGCCGGATGATCTGCCTTTGACCAAGGTCATGCGCAAGACCATGTTTGTGCCGGAGAGCAAAAAATGCTCCGAGCTATTTGACGAACTGCGCCGTCAAAAGATCCAGATGGCCATTGTGGTGGACGAATACGGCGGTACTGCCGGTCTTGTCACCATGGAAGACCTGCTGGAATCCATTGTGGGAAATATCCAGGACGAATACGACGAGGACGAAAAAGAAGTAGTCCAGTTGGGGGACACCTCCTTTACCATAGACGGCGCCACTGAGGTGGACGAAGTTTCCGAGCTCTTAGGCATCCCGCTTCCGGAAGGGGATTACGATACCTTAGGCGGTATGCTGCTGGAGGAACTTGGATACGTGCCGGAAAGCGGTTCCCATCCCAGCGTGGATTTTGAAGGATTTCGCTTTACCGTTCAGACAGTGGGCGAACGCCGCATTGGGAAAATTTATGTAGAAAAATTATCCGACTCCAAATCGGAATAAACATGCAATAGGGCATATTGGCAAGAAAAAGGACCAAGGGAAAAATCCCAGATTTTTCTATCCGTCACTCTGCAAAAATAGCCTCAGCTTCAAAGCAGGGACCTTTGGGACCGACGCCGGTAACAATGGCTCGATCCCCTGCCATGCCGGCGTGGATGTCAAGGGTCTCCCCTTCCAATGCTTCTCCTGTGAAGTTAATGGAAAACTCCGAAATGGTGCGATGTTCCATACCGCCGGGCAGGTAATCCCCCAGCAGATCGGCATAAATCGTATTGTTGAGGTGGCCGTTGTAGTCTACGTCACTGTATCGAATAACGCGGCTGTCTACATGAGGTAGGCCGTCCGGAACAAGAATTTTCTCCGGGTCCCTGACGGATGGCGATTCCATACCGGTCAAACACCTTAGGCCGCTGCAACCGATGGGTCACAGGATCTATAATGACAAAGCAGGTGGTGGCCTCGATGATATTTTGTCCCGACTGATCGGCAAACTGATAAGAGCGGTAAAACTGCACCCCTCGGTTTTCCCGATGCCAAGTGGTCAGGTTGAGTTCCTCCGCCATAAGAGGCCATCGCTTGATGCGCACGCGGCTGCGGCTGGTGACAAAAATAATACCGTCATCGTAGAGGCGTTCATACGGAAGGCCTCCCATACGCAGCTGCAGTTCCCCTACCTCCTGCTGATAGCGCAGAATGGCTGATAATTTCAATCGGCGTTTGGTATCTGCGTCAAAGGAAGTGACGCGGACGGGCCATGTATAGCTTTGGGGAAAGGTTTCGTTTAAGTCGGACAAACAACATCCCTCTTTTCCTCAATGTAATATCATGAAACAACGCGAGGGGATAGCCCTAAAAAGGCCATCCCCTTTTGTTACTTTCAATCGGTTAACCGATGACATCCACACCCATAAAGGGACGGAGCACTTCCGGTACTGTAACCGTACCGTCGGCATTTTGGTAATTCTCCAGGATGGCGGCCACTGTACGTCCCACCGCTACGCCGGAGCCATTGAGGGTGTGCACCAGCTGGGCCTTGTCCTTGACGTCCATCTTAAAGCGGATGGAAGCCCGCCGTGCCTGGAAATCCTCAAAGTTAGAGCAGGAGGAAATTTCCACATACCGGTTGTAGGAAGGCATCCACACCTCGATGTCGTAGGTCTTGGCCGAACTAAAGCCCAGATCGCCGGTGGAAAGGGCCACCACACGGTAAGGCAACCCTAAAAGCTGTAGGACACGTTCAGCGTCATTGGTCAATTTCTCTAGCTCCTCATAGGAGTGGTCAGGATGGGCAAACTTCACCAATTCCACCTTGTTAAACTGGTGCTGACGGATAAGGCCCCGGGTATCCCGGCCGGCCGAACCGGCCTCTGCGCGGAAGCACGCCGAATACGCACAGTACTTAATGGGCAGCTTTGTTCCGTCCAGGATTTCATCCCGGTGCATGTTGGTCACAGGGACTTCCGCGGTTGGGATGAGAAAATAATCCATGTTAGAAACCTTAAAGGCATCCTCTTCAAATTTGGGCAATTGGCCGGTGCCGGTCATGGATGCCCGGTTGACCATATACGGCGGCAATACTTCAGTATACCCGTGTTCCGTATGGGTATTGAGGAAAAAGCTGATGATGGAACGCTCCAAACGAGCGCCTAATCCTTTGTAAAAATGGAACCGGGCGCCGGTCACTTTTGCGGCGGTTTCCGGGTCCAGGATGCCTAGATCAGAGCCGATGTCCCAATGGGCTTTGGGTTCAAAATCCCACTGGCGCGGCTCCCCCCAGCGGCGGATCTCCTGGTTCTCGGTGTCGTCCTTGCCGATTGGCACGCTTTCATTGGGCACGTTGGGAAGGCTCAGCATAATATCCCGCTGTTTTTGTTCCAGCTCGCTCAACTGGGCGTTGTACGCTTTGACCTGGTCGGAAAGCTCTTTCATTTCCGCCATAATAGCCGACACGTCTCCCCCCTCCTTTTTGATCTGAGGGATCTTTTTGGAGGTCAAATTCTGCTGCGCCTTCATGGATTCCGCCTTAGCGGTAATCTCACGGCGCTGGACATCGATATCCAATACTTGGTCGATGAGAGCGTCCATATCCTTGTTGCGGGCCTTCATGGCAGCCTTGACCTTGTCCGGCTGGGCTCGCACTACTTTAATATCCAACATGTTACCGTTTCCTCCTCATGTTTTATCTATCGGTTTTATCTTAGTTGCGCAACGCCTCTGACGGCATGCCGCCGATGGCGTTGGCCAGTTCTTGCAAATCATCTTGGCTGTAAAATTCGATCTCTAGGCTTCCTTTGACGGCGCCGGCGTGCACCTTCACCCGGCGTCCCAGGTGCTCGGTCAGGGACAATTCCACCTCGTCGTAAAGGGAGGCCCGTCCTGTCATGGATCCATCCCCCGCCGATTTGGCTGAGGCTGACGGCGTCTGACGGGACTTCTTTGCCAGGCGTTCCAGTTCCCGCACCGACAAACCCTTTTCCACCACCAATTGAGCGGCGTCCTGTAGATCGCCCGCATTCTCAAAGCCCAAGAGCGTCCGGGCATGTCCGGCCGACAGCTTGCCGTCCTTGACGTACTGCTGGACGTTTTCCGGCAAATTGAGAAGCCTTACAGCGTTGGCCACCGCCGGACGGGATTTCCCCACCCGCTTGGCCGCTTCCTCCTGGGTGAGATTACAGCGTTCCATCAGCATGCGGTAACCTTCCGCTTCTTCGATAGCATTTAAATCTTCCCTTTGGAGGTTCTCCACCATGGCGATTTCCATCATCTCAGCGTCGCTCATCTCACGGATGACCACCGGCACCTCGGTGAGGCCCGCCATACGGGAGGCCCGCCACCGGCGTTCCCCTGCCACCAGCTGGTATCCTCCTCCCGCCATGGGACGCACCAAAAGCGGCTGGATGACGCCGTGCTGGGCGATGGAATCGGCTAGTTCTTCCAAGGCTTCTTGGTCAAACGTCCGCCTAGGCTGATCCCGGTTGGGTTCAATATCGTCCAGCCGGAGCTGTACCGCGCCCTGGTCCTCGGCGGCATTGTCCATAAACAGGGCGTCCAATCCCTTGCCCAGCCCTCTTTTTTTGGATGCCATGGAATTCACCTTCTTCCGTTGTTAAACTCCACCTCGTCGGCCAGCTTGTTGTAAGCGTCGGCCCCTTTGGAGCTTTTATCAAAATAAAGCACCGGCTGCCCGTAGCTAGGCGCCTCGGAAAGGCGCACATTACGGGGAATAACGGTGGCATACACCTTGCGGGGGAAATATCGTTTGACCTCCTCCACCACCTGTTGCGTCAGGTTGAGGCGGCCGTCGTACATGGTGAGCAGAACCCCTTCGATGTCCAGACGGCTGTTATACAGCCGCTTCACTTGGCGGACGGTGGCCATTAATTGGCTCAGTCCCTCCAGCGCGTAAAACTCGCACTGAATGGGAACCATTAAACTATCTGCCGCGCACAGTGCGTTAAGGGTAATAATGCCCAAAGACGGGGGGCAATCCACAAAGATGTAGTCGTACTGGTCCACCACAGGGGCCAATCCCATGCGAAGACGGGATTCGCGATGATCCATATCCACCAATTCAATCTCGGCCCCGGCCAGTGAAATGTTACAGGGCAACACGTCCACATTCTGATATTCTGATTTTACGATGATATCGGCTGCCTTGGCCTCTCCAATGAGCAAATCATAGGATGAAACTTTAACCGTGCGTTTATTAATCCCCATGCCGCTGGTGGAATTGCCTTGAGGATCGGTGTCCACCAATAAGACACGGCGTCCCTTGGCTCCCAACGCTGCGGCTAGGTTGACGGCGCTGGTGGTTTTTCCCACGCCGCCCTTTTGATTGGCAATGGCGATGATCTTACCCAAAAAGGTCCCTTCCTCCTTTGATAAACTAAACTTGTATCTAGATTTTAGAATAATACATATTAAGCGCTGTTTTTTATTATAGCACAAGCATCTTGTGAAAAAAAGCTTTGATGCTGGAAAAGTTTCATGTGAAACAAAAAGTTCTTGGATTTATGCCACGAAAAAGCCGCCCTGAATGACATCAGAGCGGCTTTCCCGGGTGTGAGGATGAAGTTTTATGTAATTAAAGGGTTTGGGGGAAACCCTTTAATACCAAAGTAAGATCTGTTTCACATGAAACAAAATTTAGACCACTTTACCGAAGCTTCGTACCACAGTCCGGTCTTTTGGGATGCGGACGATATATTCGATGTACTGCTCGGTCTCCTGCTTCTCGGCCTCCGCGTCAATTCCCGATTTGCGCATGGTATCCACTGCATGAGACACGGTATTGAAAAACAAGCGGACGTCCTTGACGATGGGCGTCATACTT
>CALCVR010000281.1 GCA_937905915.1 uncultured Eubacteriaceae bacterium | reverse complement strand
GATTTCCAACCGAGCCGGCCATACCACATCCAGGATTCCTTCCCGGACAGCGGTATTGTCAATAGCCAGCCCCGCCTCCCGCAGAGCCTCCGCCGTCTCCAGAACGGTGACGGCATTGGCATGCTGGTGGATTCCGATCAAAGGCAGATAAAAATCAAATCCACGATAGGAAAGGTTGCTTCCCTCCAGCGTCATAGAGCGGACGGTCAAGTCCTCCATCCTGCCCGCCCGCAAAATATTGCCTTCCTCTTTCGCACGCCGTTCAATGACCTCTAGGGCCTCTTCCGCCTGGCTGGGATAACACACCGTCCGGCCCTGGGGTTTGATGATACCGCACTTTTCAAAAGCGATCTGGGACAAGGTATCTCCTAGAATTTGGGTGTGATCCAGGCCGATGGAGGTAATAACTGAACAGAGAGGGGACTCGATGACGTTAGTGGCGTCAAAACGGCCTCCCAATCCGGTTTCCAGCACCACCACGTCGCAGCCCTGTTTTTCAAACCAGTGGAAGGCCAAAGCGGTAATGGCTTCAAATTCCGTCACCGCCTCCCCTTCGGCGGACACCTTCTCGATAATGGGACGCAGTTCCTCCACACAACCGCTGAGTTCCTCATGGGAAATAAGAGTGCCGTTTATCTGCATGCGTTCACAGAAATCCGTGACAAACGGGGAGGTATAAAGTCCTGTCTTGTATCCCGCTTTTCTTAGGATGGAGGCCAGCATGGCGCAGGTGGATCCTTTTCCGTTGGTGCCGGCCACATGGATGAATCGAAGCCTTTTCTGGGGATTGCCCAATAGTTCACACAGCCGCCTGATGCGTGCAAGCCCCGGTTTCATACCGAAGCGAAGCAGGGAGTGGATATAAGTAAGGCATTGCTCATAGGTCAATGGGATCATCCTTTCGTTTTTAAGGCAACAAGGCCCGGGCGGTAAAGTACCGCCTGGGCCTTGGTTTTATTTGAAATTAGCGTTATTGAGGCAGCTTTTGGATACTCTCCTCCAGCATGGCAATGGTTTCTTTCAGTTTTGCTTCGGCCTGGCGCTGGTTCTCCACCACATGGGCCGGAGCCTTGCTGACAAAAGACTCGTTATTGAGCTTGGCTTGGACGCTGCTAAGATTCTTGTTGGCAGTATCCAATTCCTTTTGGAGGCGTTTCCTCTCGGCAGCGAAGTCCACCAGGTCTCCCATGGGAATAAACACCTTGGCATCGGCCGTTACCACCGATACTGCATTTTCCTCCTCGAACTTTTCATTGACCAGCACCGCTTTGCCGCCGGCCAGTTTGGCAATAAAGGGGGCGCAGGCGGTAAAGGTATCGGCAAAGGAAGTCTCCACATAAATGCTGCTCTTCTTGGAAGGGGGCACGTTCATCTCAGCCCTGCGGTTGCGCACGGCGCGGATGACCGCCATAACCCGTTCCATCTCCTGTTCCTCGGCGCCAAAGTCCAGAGCCGGATCGTAGGTGGGCCAGGAGGAAACCATCAGGCTTTCGCCTTCATGAGGCAGGGTGGTCCAGATCTCCTCGGTGATGAAGGGCATGAAGGGATGAAGCAGCGCCAAGGTTTTAGTCATGACCCAGGTCAGAACAGCCCTGGCATTCTCGGCCTGCTGACCGCCGTTTTGCAGGCGGAGTTTGGCAAGCTCAATGTACCAGTCACACAGTACGTCCCAAATGAAATCGTACAGCTTCTGCACGGCGATGCCCAGCTCGAACTTCTCCAAGTTGTCAGTAACCTCTTTTACAAGGCGGTTAAACTGGCTGACGATCCACTTCTCCTCCAGGGACAGTTCCTCCGGTAAATGGGGAGCAGGCTGATCCTCTTCCAAATTCATCAGGATAAAACGGGACGCATTCCACAGCTTATTGGCAAAATTGCGGGAGGCTTCCACCTTCTCCTGCATAAAGCGCATATCGTTCCCGGGGCTGTTGCCGGTAACCAAAGTGAAACGCAAAGCGTCGGCGCCGTACTGCCCCACAATTTCCAGGGGATCGATGCCATTCCCCAGGGATTTGGACATTTTGCGTCCCTGGGCATCCCGTACCAGACCGTGGATAAACACGGTGTGGAAGGGCGTCTCCCCCATCTGCTCTACGCCGGAGAAGATCATCCGGGCCACCCAGAAAAAGATGATGTCGTAGCCGGTGACCAGGGTATCGGTGGGATAAAAGTACTTAAGCTCCGGGGTTTTATCCGGCCATCCCAAGGTAGAGAAGGGCCACAGGGCCGATGAAAACCAGGTGTCCAACGTGTCGGGATCCTGCTTTAGATGCTGGGACCCGCATTGGGGACAGGTATGAGGCGTCTCTCGGGCGACGATGGTTTCGCCGCAATCCTGGCAGTACCAAGCCGGGATGCGGTGGCCCCACCACAGCTGGCGGGAAATACACCAATCCTTGATATTCTCCATCCAATTGTAGAAAATCTTATCAAAACGTTCGGGTACAAATTTGGTCTTACCGGAGCGCACCGCCTCGATAGCGGGTTTGGCTAAGGGCTCCATCTTGACAAACCACTGTAAAGATACCCTTGGCTCAATAACGGTATGGCAGCGGTAGCATTCGCCCACATTGTGCTTCATGGGCTCCACCTTGA
>CALCVR010000280.1 GCA_937905915.1 uncultured Eubacteriaceae bacterium | reverse complement strand
CATGGTCAGCTGGTTGTGAGCGGTGGAGATGTTGGTGGTGGTAAAGATAGGAGCCAGCTCATGCTGGGCGGGCGCTACTTCATTGTGTTCGGTCTTGGCCAAGATGCCCAGCTTCCACAGCTCCTCATTGAGTTCCTTCATGTAGGCCTGCACGCGGGATTTGATGGTACCGAAGTAGTGATCCTCCATCTCCTGCCCCTTGGGGGTCTTGGCGCCGAAGAGGGTCCGGCCGGTATAAATCAGGTCTTTGCGCTGTTCGTAATATTTCTTGTCCACCAGGAAGTATTCCTGTTCCGGCCCCACGGTGGTTTTGACGGAGGTGACGTCCTCATTGCCGAACAGCTTGAGCACACGCATGGCCTGTCTGTTGATGGCCTCCATGGACCGCAGGAGAGGGGTCTTTTTGTCCAGGGCGTGGCCGCCGTAGGAACAGAACGCGGTGGGGATGCACAGGATGCCGTTTTTGATGAAGGCATAGGATGTGGGGTCCCAGGCGGTATAGCCTCTGGCCTCGAAGGTGGCACGCAGCCCGCCGGAGGGGAAGGAGGAGGCATCGGGTTCGCCTTGTACCAGTTCCTTGCCGGAGAACTCCATGATGACACGCCCGTCGCTGGTGGGAGTGATGAAACTGTCGTGTTTCTCGGCGGTGATGCCGGTCATGGGCTGGAACCAATGGGTATAGTGGGTGGCGCCTTTTTCAACGGCCCAATCCTTCATGGCGTTGGCCACGACGGTGGCGATATTAATATCCAAACTTCTTCCGTTTTTCATGGTGCGCTGCAGCTGACGGAAGGTCTCTTTAGGGAGACGCTGTCTCATTGTGTTTTCATCAAACACCATGGAGCCAAACAGTTCAGTGGTTTTCATTGTTCCAATCTCCTTTTTCATCAAAAATAAGAAAACGGCAGGGACGCTGCAAAGATGATTCCCTCTTTGCGACGTCCTTGCCGTTTTATGGTTTGTGTATCCAATTCGCGACTTATCCTGCGCCACCCGCCTCCATTGGCGGGATGGCAAAAAGAAAGGCCCCGCAGAATCCAATTCCATTCTGCGACGCCATTGCCGTTTCTGGTGGGTATTATAAGTCCCTTAAATCTATTTGTCAAGGCTTTTTTCTCTTTTTCAGGTTAAAGGTTTCCCTTTCATCCAAATTCTATTTTCCCCTACTGCTTGACAAACCGGCAGGGATGTTATAAACTAAAGAAAATTTTAGATATTGAATTTTTATGAGCAATGGTGTTCATCTAGAAAGAGGATTTGGTTTTCCCTGTCTAGGATGAGCACCGTTTTTTGGTTTGCTAAGGTTTACCGGGTCAAACGACAAGGAGGTTTTGTGATGTATTCCTACCAAGAGGTGTTGGAATTTGTAAAACAGGAGGATGTAAAATTTATTCGCCTGGCTTTTTTCGATGTATTTGGAACCCAAAAGAACGTCTCCATTATGCCCCAGGAATTGGGACGGGCTTTTGAGGAAGGCATCTCCTTCGATGCATCGGCTATCTACGGCTTCGGTGATGAAATGGATTCCGATTTATTTCTTCATCCCGATCCGTCCACCATCGCCGTGCTTCCCTGGCGCCCTGCCAACGGACGGGTAGTGCGGATGTACTGCGACATCCGCACTCCAGACGGCCTTCCATTTGAACGGGACTGCCGTCTGATCTTAAAAAATGCCATCCAAAAAGCCTCCCAGCAGGGCATCCAGGTGGACTTTGGGTCAGAGGTGGAATTCTATCTCTTTGAAACCGATGAAAAAGGGCAGCTTACCCATCGTCCCTTTGACCAGGCCGGCTATATGGATCTCTTCCCCAAAGACAAAGGAGAAAATATCCGCCGGGAGATCTGTTTTACCCTTATCGACATGGACATTCAGCCCGAAGCCTCTCATCACGAGGAAGGGCCCGGACAAAATGAGATCGATTTTCACTACAGCGACGCCCTTACCTCAGCCGACAACACCTCCACCTTCAAATGGGTGGTGGAAACCATCGCCATGAGAAATGGCGTTTGGGCCGATTTTTCCCCAAAGCCCCTTTCCAATCAACCCGGCAACGGCATGCACATCAACCTCTCCCTTAAGAGTCGGGACGGCAAAGATCATTCCAGAGCCTTTATGGCTGGTATCCTCTCCCACATCCAGGAGATGACACTCTTCCTCAACCCAACCCATTCCTCTTATCAGCGGTTGGGGGAATTCAAAGCCCCCAAATACGTGGTATGGTCACCGGAAAACCGTTCCCAGCTTATTCGAATTCCCGCTGTTAAGGGGCCCCGTAAACGCATTGAACTGCGTTCCCCCGACTCCCAGGCCAACCCTTATATCGCCTTCGCCCTATTGATCCACGCCGGGCTGGATGGCATCCAAAAGGATCTTATCCCTCCCCCTCCCACCAACATCAACGTATACAAGGCAGATCCGTCGGTGGTAAAAGCATTTGACGCTC
>CALCVR010000279.1 GCA_937905915.1 uncultured Eubacteriaceae bacterium | reverse complement strand
CGACTTGGTTTGACCAACTGATCAAGGATTTGCGGATTATTGTCAACTATGCCAATAAAACAGGTAAAGTGGCTGCCTTGACCGAGACCGGCATCCGCTGGGATGCCAGCAATGGCTTGGCCCTCCAGAATGCGGCCTATGGTACAGAATGGTATACCCTTATGCGGGACGCCATTATGGAGGATCCCATCGCCAAGCAGATTGCCTATATGCTGGTGTGGCGCAACGGCGGATACAACCATTTCTGGGTTCCCTTCCGGGATGACCCGACATACGGCGACCATGAAATGCTGCCTGACTTTGTGGAATACTATAATGAAGAAGATATCTTGTTTGCCGACCGTCTGACTGGAATGTACGATTTGGATGTCGACACTGTCGAGAATCGATCTTACATCAATATCGATGCTCCAGTGTTCAAAGAGAATATTGAGAATAAGTATGATGTCAAAGTCCATGCATCCTTGTTCAATGGGGATGAGATTTCCAATGTAGTGGTCCGCATCGGCGATCAGGAGGTCGAGGCTCAGAAAGATCCAGATTCTTCTATGTATGTGGCAGCAGTAGATACTACCTTGCTGGAGGATGGACGTCAGCCTATTAGCGTAGAGGCTACCTTGCAAGACAATCGCGTCCTGCGGTACAGCCATGATGTTTTTGTAGACAATATGGAAGATTATAACGCTGTAGATCTCTACTTGGTGGATGACTTTGAATCGTATGACAATACACAAGATAACCGAACCGATTTGGAACAAGTGTGGAATCGCGATGGCGGCGATATGAACGGACTACGCATCCGCAACTCCAGTGATAAATCCGGCCATTGGACCGCCAAAGCCTGGAACAATGGTATGGACACCGGCAATGTTTTGCGCATCAAATACGACACTTGCCGCAACAACTGGAATAGTATTACCCGTAGCATGAACGGCGTCGATTGGAGCGACGTTACCACCATGGGGACATGGGTTCAGCCTGACGGCGTTGGAATGGATCTCTGTTTCCGGATGACCACAGCAACAGGAACCTTCCAAGTGAGCTTTAACCATGATCTGGCCCAGTATGGGTATGACAAATCTTTGGTTGCCCCGCAATACGTCGCTTTTCCCATCGCTGAGTTTAAAAACATCAAAACAGGCGCTGCTGTAACAGCCGATGACCTGGCTCAAATCCAGAATTTCACCATCCGTTTTGAGGCCGATGGCGGAAGAATCGCTGGACTAAATGCTTTAACCTATTATCTCCTAGACGATATCCGTGCTTTCCCGGATGGATGCACTCTGACATCCGACAATTCTGTCGTAGGTGTAAATGAAGAATTCACTTTGACCGCTATTACTCCCGCTACTATCAATCGCGTTGGATTGGTAAATGAAAATGGAAAGGTCATCAGCCTCCTGAAGGTGAAATCGGTCCTTCGTGGCGATAAGAAGGTGTGGGAACTCAAAACCAAAGTAGGAACCCAGGGCGACCGTACCCTGACACTTCGAACTTATGAAAATGGCATGTGGAACAACTCGGCCAGCGCCAATCTATTGGTAGGTTTGATGCCAGATGCTCCATGGGATGATTCTACCATCCAAGAAGAGATAGCTACCACAGTGGATAACTTTGAAAATTACGGTGGGCAAAACTTAGCGCAAGTCTACCGATCCCAAGGAGACGGCGCGACGGCAAGCTTGGCGGAAGGGCTGAACGGCAGCCAATCTTCCATGAAAATCACTTATCAGTTGGGAAACCAAGGCTATGCGGGCGTCAGCAAGACCAGCAACCTGCCGCAAGCCAGCTGGGGACTAGCCAGCGGCGTGAAACTCCTTTACAAGGGCGACGGCAACGGGCAGGACGTACTAGTTCAAATTGCTTGTACAGCAAACAACAAATACTTCGAGGCTCATCTCAACGAAGCTACCGGGTTCGACAGCACTTCTACGGACATACAGGAAGTGACCCTTCCCTTTGAGATGTTTAAAAACCCGTCTTGGCAACCCGACGGCACAATGGATCTTTCCAAAGGCGTGAAACAATTGTCTGTTTACATCAATGCAATGGACGGTTTCACAAGCGAGGGCAGTGATATCTATGTGGATGAAATTGAACTAATCATCGATTCTCCTGTCTTTGGGAATATCACAGCTCAAAAGGGATTTGTAAATCAGGCTTTGTCGGTGGACGCTTCGGCTAGTGTGACAGTGGATGGACAAGAAACGAATGAAGGCATTACCTATTCTTTAGTTGATGCACCTAAGGGTGCTCAGATTGATCAAAACGGACGTCTGATTTTTGTACCCCAGCAGCTTGGAAACTACCAAATCACTGTGAAAGCCAGCTACAATGGTATGGAAAATTTTATTACTATTCCGGTTTCCGTGGAATGTGCATTCCTTGCGCCTAATGAGAGCGTAGCCGTCAATGAGATGTTCCATGTCAAAGTGGTGGTACCTTACCAAGTTAATTGGGTTGGCGTACAGAATGAGAAAGGCTCCAGCATTGGCCTGAGTAATATGTCGGTATCCCAAAAGGGCATGTGGAAAACCTATGAATTTGATATGAACATTGGAACAGCCGGTTGGCGTACCATGCATCTTGTGACAGAGACCGCATCGGGGAAACAAGCCAATGGCGCCGAGTTTATGATTTACGTTACGAAATAATGGGAAATCTAGCTTAGGGCTCTATGGGATAATGAAAACCCGTCTTTTGGATCAATCCAAGAGACGGGTTTTTCAGTTTACTTTTTTAAAAGATGTAATAAGAGAGGCGCCATCTCCGGCACAGAATGGACGGTGTAATCAGCCTTTTCGGCCTCCTTTGGATTAAATCCATAGAGGCATCCTACCGAAGGGATATGGTTTGCATGAGCGGCTTCGATGTCAAAGATGCGGTCGCCCACCATCACGGCCTTGGACGGCTTGATCTTTTCCAATAAAAGTCTTAGAGTGGCGCATTTGTCCAGGCCATCTACCAAATACTGGATGTGGTCGATGCGGTCCATCAAGCCCAAGGCATTTAAAACAGCGGTGATGTACCGCATGGAGGCATTGGAGCACACCGCCGTCTGGACGCCTGCCCGGTGCAGCTCGTCCAGCATCTGAGGAACGCCATCGTAATACCGGCCCAAGGATTTCATAGCGGCGTCCTCCAGCTGGGATACCCGACGGCTGTATTGCCGTTGGGTAGCAGGATCCCGCCCCGGAAGCATGATATCCCGACAGTCCTCCCACCGCATGCCGTAGGTGGATAGGATAAACTCCCGGGTTTGTACTTCTTTTGGAGCATCAAATTCCTTTAATGCCTGCAGGTGTGCAGGTACGGAAAAAAGATCGGTGCGGTTTAAGGTGCCGTCCAGGTCAAAGACGGCCAAAGGCGCATGTGTCGTCATAAAAAATTCTCCCCAGTGCAAAAGCCCCAGCAGCGGAAGGCTGCTAGGGCTTATTTTTGATTTTCTTAGTGCAGGTGGCAGGCGTCGCAGTCCTCGATGACGCCCACAATGGGCGTGGGATCAATTCCTTTGCGGGTGTAGTAATCCGAAATGGCCGATTTGATGGCCTGTTCGGCCAACACCGAGCAGTGGACCTTTACGGGAGGAAGGCCGTCCAACGCCTCCATCACAGCCTTGTTGGTCAGTTTGAGAGCTTCCTGGATGGTCTTACCCTTAACCAGTTCGGTGGCCATAGAACTGGTGGCGATGGCCGCGCCGCAGCCAAAAGTCTTGAACTTTACGTCGGTGATGACGTCGCCGTCTACCTTG
>CALCVR010000278.1 GCA_937905915.1 uncultured Eubacteriaceae bacterium | reverse complement strand
CTACAGTTGAGAATCCGACTTTTTGCGTCCAACGATACGAAATAGATGATTTCTTCTGTACGCCCAATAAACTTGGGTTTTAGGAATTCACCAGCTTTCTCTACACTGTTGATGCTGCGAATATCCGATGTGCGATCCACCATGTACCATCTACAAATAGAAGTGATCATTTTGATCAAAGTGGCTGTATTGGCTCCTACACCGGGGACTTTTAAAAGCTCATCATAAGGGGCATCCAATGTTGCAGAAAAACTACCGAAACGATCAATCAAATTGTGAGCAACATCGTTTGTATCTCTACGTGGAATAGAGTAAAACAGCAAAAGTTCCAACACATTATGAGGTTCAAAATGATCCAAACCTTCTTTTAAAAAGCGGTTGCGGAGACGGTCCCTATGTCCGTTATGCGACATGATATAACCTCAAACTACATTCTCCCATGTGGGCCATATTACACCTTCCGACTTCCAGGTTTCACAAGCGGAATATCTCCTTGTTCACAAATGGGGCACTCATCGGGCTCCCAAGAGTCCACATGCAGCGAGATAACAGCTTTAAAGGGAACGCCAAAGTCAATGGCACCGCCGGTACGATCCACAATAGAGCCGATGCCCGCCACAACACCGCCTTGTTGCTTTACGATATCCATTACCTCACGAACCGAACCGCCGGTAGTAACAACATCCTCTACAATCAGAACACGCTGGCCGGGCTGGATTGCAAAACCGCGACGCAGAGTCATTTTGCCATCGGTATCCCGTTCAGCAAAGAAATTTTCTACCTTTAAATGACGGCTGACTTCGTAAGCCATTTGAACAGCACCCAAAGCTGGACCGATGACCAACTGAATATTATCTTCAGCAAAATGTTCTGCTAAAGCGGCGCAGAGTTCTTCGCTATATTTGGTATTACGGAAGATTTTAGCACACTGCAAATACTTATTGCTGTGGCGTCCGGAGGTCAGACGAAAATGGCCTTCCATTAAAACACCAGCCTCTTTTAATACTTCTAAAACGCGTTCTTGAGAAATCATAACAACGTCCCCTTTACACAATTTATTACTCCTGATTATATACCAAAAAATCCTTTTTGAAAAGATGAATCAACAGACTAAGACAATTTATCTCAAAACTCGTAAAGAAACCTATCCCACTGCTGTCATTGAGCGGGATAGGTTTATGACTTTTATCCGAATTTTCTGTTTTATCGGCTAGAAGTTACATCCAGTTTTGAATGCAATTTTGGATTTCCTCAAACCATTCTACGACTTTAAACTTCACTTCGTACTGCTGCCCGCCTTCTACAATATCGGTTTCTTGAGGGTTTAATACATCTTCAATTTGTTTGGGATCTTCGGCGGCAGGCAGACACATGGGAGGAAACATGACGCACCACCAATTGTGCCCTTCCCCTGCTCCAATCAGAACTCGCAGGGCGTCGTATTGACCAGCAGGTAATGTGACGGTGTCGTATTGTCGCGTGTTAAAATAGGTCTTTTCCAGCCGGACTTCCACTGGATAATCGTATCCTTGACGATAAATTTCGTCCTGA
Source organism: uncultured Eubacteriaceae bacterium (assembly GCA_937905915.1). GTDB lineage: Bacteria > Bacillota > Clostridia > Oscillospirales > Acutalibacteraceae > Solibaculum. Next base: position 552 of record CALCVR010000278.1, on the reverse strand, counting down.
GCTGCCGCTTCCAATTCGGGAAGATGTTGCTTAGCAATTTGTTTGGCTTCCTCCCGATCGGATACGCCGTCCATGAGATGCTCTGATTCCAGAAGGATCCGATCGCGCACTTTGAGCTTTAACTCTTGGTCTTCTTGGCTATCGGAATTGGCGAGTACATGAAGACGGAAAACGCTTTCTCGTATGTTCTGGCACTGCCCTGAAAAATTGGCCATACTGCAAAGTACTGCTATGACAAATCCCATCGACAAAGCGATCAATAATCTTTTGAAGTTCATAAAAAATCCCGTCCTTTTCCAATGGTGATACCATCAGTATGGACGGGTTTCTATCATTTATTCGGTAAATTCAAATTATTTTGCAACCGTGATTAACGGGACGTGTATCGTAAACTTCACGATATGTTTTCATCAACCGATCCCGGCATGCTCTCATCTGTGTTTCTTCAGAAAACAGGCCAAATACAGTAGGACCACTGCCGCTCATGCAGCTCGCCATAGCGCCGCAGTCCTTCATGACACCTCGGATATGGTCTAGCTCAGAAAGACAGAC
>CALCVR010000277.1 GCA_937905915.1 uncultured Eubacteriaceae bacterium | reverse complement strand
TGGATGAGAACGGCATTCCTAAGACGGCCGAAGAACGCCTTAAAATCGCCGAAAAGATTTTGGACCGGGCTCTCTCCCTTGGCATCCGCCGGGAGGATGTGTACATCGACTGCCTGACTCTTACCGCTTCAGCGGAACAAGCGGCCGTCAAAGAGACATTAAAAGCGCTGCGCCTTGTCAAGGAGGAGCTAGGGCTTAAGACGGTGCTGGGGGTATCGAACATTTCCTTTGGCCTTCCCAACCGAGGCCTTGTCAATTCCACCTTCCTGTCCATGGCTCTCATGAGCGGACTGGATCTCCCGATCCTAAACCCCAATGTGGAGGCCATGACCGGGGCGGTACGGGCTTACCATGTGCTTATGAATATCGACAGGGATTCCAAAGAATTCATCGAGGCCTACGGTTCGATGGAAACGTCCAAGCCAGCGGTTTCCTCCGCCGGTACTACAGATTTGATTTATGCGGTGAAAAACGGTTTAAAAACAGAAGCAGCCTCCATTACGCAGGATATGCTACAGCAAAATGATGCCATGGATGTGGTCAATGGGTACCTCATTCCGGCCTTGGATGAAACAGGCGCCGCCTTTGAGAAGGGCACAATCTTTTTACCTCAGTTGATCCAGTCGGCCGGAGCGGCTCAGGCAGCTTTTGAGGTCATCAAAAACCATTTGGCTTCCTCGGGCGGCACATCGGTGAGCAAAGGGACCATCGTGCTGGCCACCGTCAAGGGGGACATCCATGACATTGGAAAAAATATTGTCAAAGTGCTGCTGGAGAACTATGGATACACCGTCATCGATTTAGGACGGGATGTGGAGTATCAAGCGGTGGTAGATGCGGCCGTTCGATACAAAGCGCCGCTGGTGGGGCTCAGCGCTCTGATGACCACCACCCTCCAGAGCATGGAGGATACCATCGCTTTGCTGCACAGCCACAATGTCCCGTGTAAAATCATGGTGGGCGGCGCAGTGCTCACCCCTGACTATGCCCAAAAGATTGGCGCTGACTTCTATGCCAAAGATGCAAAGCAGTCGGTGGACATCGCAAAGACGGTTTTAGGGTAAGTCATGGTTTAGAGCAAGTTTTTTATGGAGCTTGCATACAATAAAAAAGAATCGTCGATCAAAGTAAGGATGTCATTCCCCGTCCATCAACATTTCTGTGTGGGGAATTGCCCCCCTTTTGTCCTAAAAGAGATCGGATGACGGCGTTGGTTGACGAGGGGGATTGGGATTGTGTATAATGTCCTTCGTCACTGCATCATTCATTTTAAAAAGAGGGGAATGCTTGTGAGAAGATTCATTGCGGCTTTTTTGATAATTTGTCTTGTTTTTCTGCTGTCATCCTGTGGCAGCGCCATTCTGCCGGAGAAGAATAACGAAGGATCTTCCCAGGAAACGATGGTTTCGTCGCCTTCTTCCCAACCAGGAGTTTCTTCCAACACATCCAGCCAAGAAATGCAGTCGGCCAGCGAGGGAGAAACGTCCCAGGAGGCGAGCGGGCAAGGGCAGAATTCTCAGCCGCCCATATCGGGAGGACGAGAAACAGGGCGTATTGGCGATTATGAGGTGGCCATCCGGTCGGCAAGGCTTTCCGAAGATTACCGTCAGAAGGATGTCTTGATTGTCACCTATGATTTCACCAATCACGGGGAGGACGGAATGTCATTTCTCATCGCCATCAATGCCAAGGCTTATCAGAATGGGCACGAGCTTAGCATGGCTACTGTCACAGGGGACAAAGAGTACCGCATCCAGGATATGATGAAGGATGTGGAGCCGGGAGGGACGCAGCAAGTACAACGAGCTTTTCTTTTAGAGGATACTACATCTCCGGTAGAGGCCCAAGTATCGGAACTAATCAGCATGAATCAAGATAAATTTTCTCGTACTTTCGACTTAACAG
>CALCVR010000276.1 GCA_937905915.1 uncultured Eubacteriaceae bacterium | reverse complement strand
AGCTTTGGTTATCAACCTGGGTATCCTCAGCGAAACCATCTTTCCCGCCATGCTCAAAGCAGGGCGTGCCGCCAAGCGTTTGGGCGTCCCGGTCATCCTGGATCCAGTGGGCTGCGGCGCTTCCAACCTTCGCAACCAGTGCTGCCAGCAATACATCGATGAGGTTCATCCCGATATCATCCGGGGCAATATGTCGGAAATCAAAGCTTTGGCCGGTATGACTTCCTCCACCAGGGGAGTGGACGCCGGCGCTGGTGACGCCGTCGCCTTGGACAATGCCGAACAAGCGGCTCCCTTAGTGGCCGAGCTTGCTCAAAAACTAAATACCGTCGTGGCTGCTACCGCCGCAGTGGACATCATTTCAGATGGGAAACGCACTGCTTTTGTGGCAAATGGACATCCTATGTTGTGCGACGTCACCGGTACCGGCTGTATGGCGTCGGCCTTGACCGGAGCCTGCGCCGGGGCCGGTGACGCCTTCACTGCCGCCACCGCCTGTCTGATCCTCATGGGCCTTGCCGGTGAGATGGCTCACGAGGCCGTCCAGGCGGATGGACGAGGCATCGGCACCTTCCGCATCCGCCATCTGGACTACATCTACACCATTCGGAGGGAAGGCCTTTTGGAAAGGGGTAAAGTCTATGAATCACGCTGATCTCACTCTGTATCTGGTCACCGATTCCGATCTATGCCCACCGGAAAAAATGCCGGACGTAGTGGAAAAGGCCATCCGCGGCGGTGTGACGTTGGTCCAGCTCCGGGAAAAAAACGCTTCTTCCCGTACATTTTATCAGCGTGCTGTTAAACAAGTCACCGACGCTTACCACGTCCCGCTTATCATCAACGACCGGCTGGATATCGCTTTGGCTGTGGATGCCGGCGGGCTCCACATCGGCCAGGAGGACCTTCCCGCATCGGTGGCCCGGCGCATCCTGGGTCCAAACAAACTGCTGGGGGTATCGGCGTCCACAGTGAAGGAGGCCGTAGCCGCCGCTCGGGAAGGAGCCGATCATCTTGGCGTAGGCGCCCTCTTCCCTACCGACACCAAAGAAGTTGGTCATCTGGTGGATGCCTCCACCATCCGCCGCATCCGGCTAGAGTCCGGCCTGCCTTTGGTGGGAATCGGCGGCATTAAGGCCGACAATATGGGAGTTCTGCGCGGATCCTTGGCCGACGGCGTAGCTGTCGTTTCGGCCATTATGTGCTCTTCCGATCCAGAATCCGCCGCGCGGCAGCTGGTGGAAGCCTATCGGAATGCGGGGGTAAACGATGAGATTTGACGGGTTTATTTTTGATCTAGACGGCACGTTGGCCGACTCGATGTGGCTGTGGGACGGCCTTTTGGACCAGTGGCTGATGCATCGGGGATTCGGCCCCCAGCCGGGGTTAGCCGAGGAAATTGCCCACATGACGGCGACCCAGTCGGCTGAGCTAGCTGTAAAACGGTTTCATTTAAGCGAAACGCCTGAACAGGTAATGGGCCAGTGGACACAGCTCTCCATGGACGCTTATGCCCATAAAATCCAGCCAAAACCCGGAGCCGTAGATTTCCTAAAATGTCTTAAAGCCCAGGGAATGCCGATAGCTTTGGCCACTTCCTGCATCCCGGAGACGGCTTATGCTTTCTTGGATGCACATGACATCCGTCCTCTTATCGACGCCATCGTCTTTACCGATCAGGTGGCGCGAGGGAAAGAATATCCCGACGTCTACTTGGAAGCGGCCCGCAGAATCCGAGTAAATCCTCAAAAATGCGTGGTGTTTGAGGACATCCCCCAAGCGGTCAAGGGCGTGAGGGCCGCAGGCATGGCTTTGGTTGGGATATCCGATCCCCATTGTGACCAAACCTTGCTCAAGAAAAAGGCCGATTTGTTCCTTCCGGATTACGCTCATCCCCTCCTGGCCGTCTTTGCCGGTTTTCCCAAGGATTTGCGATAGCATCTTTCATAGAAAAAACCTCAGGGGACTTTAAAGTCCCCTGAGGTTTTTTCTATGGTTCCCTGCTTTTTTACATGAACCTGCGCTTGATCACCAGTACAACGATGACAATGGCCGATACAACCAGGATCCCTATCCAAACATATAGGAGCCATGGGCTTTCACCAGTACTGGGGGAATGGACTCCTCCCGAAGAAGAGGAGTCACCCGGCTGAAGGGACTGCCCTTCCTGTACTAAAGCAAAGTCCGTCAGTTTATCGGTCTCAAAGGTCAAAACGCCGTCTGTTACAAACGATTCGATCTGGTGGATAGGGCCGTCCTCATTCAGAAGAACTATCCTAAAGTTCTGGCTGTCGCCCCACTTGGAATCCAACTTAACCGAGACTTTCAGCTTACCCAATGCACGATCGCCTGAATTTTCCACCGTCACGCCAAAGGATGCAAGCACTGTGCTGTCGATTCCATATTTCGTCTTGATGGCATCGGCATGTTGCTTGGAAAGATCTTTGGACTCCACCTGGATGGCGGCTCCCTCCGGCACGGCCCCGGGAGCGCCTTCAATCAGAACCAATCCATCTAAGAAACTCTGACTGTAGGGATGAAACTCCATACTATCGATCCGTTCCAAAGCGGATTTGAGATGGTCGTAATTGGTGACGGCTTGCTGTTGGATCGGCGCCATTTGGCTGTACTGCTTTAGGAGTTTTTCCACCAACTCCCGATCGGCTACGGTGAGTTTATCCAGATCAATCTGGTCAATCGCTGCTTTAAGATCATCCACAGGCGCTTTTGACAAAACCGTCACATCAAAGGTAACCGATTGTCCTTCCAGATTAATCACAATGGTCTGCTGGCCTACCACTGTAGCGTCATATCCACTGACCATATCCGGCTCTACCGCTACGCTTTCACTTTGGCCGTTATCATAGGAAACCTTGATCAAAGCTCCCGTCAAATTCAAAGGCTGGCCCTCCAGATATTCTACCTGATCCGGCGCTTTTTCAAGAGAAATCCTAGTAGCGGACCGTTCCTTAACCGTAATATCAAACTGGGTGGTTTGGCCCATATAACGGACTGTTACCGTCTGATTGCCGGGTTTACTCATGTCATAGCCGGTGCACAATTCCTCTGTCAAATCCATCTCCTGGTTTTGGCCATTGTTAAAGTGAACTACCAACTTACCGCCTTTGACATCCAAGCTTTCATTTTGAATATACTCTGTCTTGTAAGGAGCTCTCTTCAGCGACAAACCTACAGCGGTTTTCGCATTCACTAAAACATCGAACTGGGTAGCCATCCCTTCGTAAGTAACGGTAATGGTCTGATTGCCCACTTTACTGCTGTCAAAACCAGCGCACATCTCATTTGTAAGGGAAATGTCTTCGGTAGAACCGTCGCTATACCATATACGGATCATGCCTCCGGTAACATCCAGCTCTTGGTTTTCCACATAGGTCGTCTTAGCCGGGTTCTTCTGCATGGAAAGGCGCTGTGCCTTTTTTTCCTCTACCGTAATAAGAAAAACGGTCTGTTTCCCCTCATAAGTCACTACCACCTGTTTTTCTCCGGCTGTGGTCATATCTGGCACAGTACACATTGCATCGGCCAAATCCACTTGGGATACCATGCCGTTTTGACGGGTGACCTGAATCACGCCGCCCTCAGCTGTGAAGGCTTCGCCCAGCTGATAGGTAATCTTGGCAGGTTCCTTTGCTAATTCAATGGCAGTTACCTGATTTTCCTTTACTTGGACTACAAAGGATGTGGTCTGGTTCCCGTAAGTTACCGTTACCTGCTTCTGGCCGGCCGTGTCCAGATCCACGCTGCACATGGAACTAGTTAGAGCAAACTCCTCTTGAGATCCTCCTTGATAGGTCACCAAAACTTTACCACCGGTGGGATCCAGCATCTCTCCGGCGAAATACTCCGTCTTAGCAGGCAGCTGCGTCATCTCGATAGAGGATACATCGCCTCTCTCCACACGGATGGCAAACGTCGTGGTCTGGCCCTCGTACGTAACGGTTACCAGGCAATGATCCGAAACACGGCTGGTATCGGCCTGGCACTCTGCCTCGGAAAGATCCATCTCCTGCGATTTTCCATTGTTGTAATGCACCAACAGTTTGCCGCCAGTGACATCTAAAGTTTCATTTTGGATGTAAACCAATTTATTTGGCTTCTGTGTCACCTCAATGGAGGTGACAGCCTTTTTTTCAATGGAAATTTCAAAAGACGCTTGTTTGCCGTTATAATTGACCTTTACCACTTGGGGACCCAGTTGATCCATATTGACCTGGCACATCCCAGCGGTCAATGGAGTCTCCACTTTTGTACCGTCGGAATAAGTGGTGGTTACAACGCCTCCTGTAGGATCAAACTCTTCCCCCTGAATATACTGTGTCTTGGTAGGCGGGGTCACGGAGATAGCGCTGACGGCTACAATGGTAAAGGTTTCTTCCGTCTCATTGTCCGCAGCGTCGGTGGCGGTAACCGTGTATACGCCCGGCTGATCCACTACAGCGCCATTCTCAAAAGCAGTCTTTTCCCCGCCATCCTTGCTGATAGTAGCAGTTCCTTTATCAAAGGTGACTGTTACGGCACTGTCATACGGCAAGCCGGTGTTCTGCCCTCCGTTTAGCTGGATGACGGGTTTTTCCACCAATATCGGTACCTTTACGATATTCACAGTGGACTCTATGGTTTGATTCTTTTCATCTTGAGCAATGGATTCAATAGGCAGCTCTAAAACCGTATCCTTTTCGTATTGCCCCGTTACCTTGGCCTGAAAAGTCAGAATATTTTTCTCATCCTTGGGAAGAGGCTGGCCATTGTAAACATAGGTCATAACCAGCTGCTGTGTTTCCTTATGATAGCCTACGCTTTTACTGCCGTCGGCATCCAGCAGCACCTGGGCCGAACCATCTACATATTGGAGACTCCCGTCCTCTGGCAGCGGCACATTAAGCTGTAAACCAGAAAGTCCTGGGACATTGTCGTCCCCATAGTTTCCTAAGTCCACAGTGACGTCCACAATCTGACCAGGTTTTACCCCGGCTTGGGCTATACTAGCACCCAATTCCAATACTGGTTCTGCCGCCATTAATGACAAAAACGGCACCGATACCACAATGTTCAATAGCACAACAAATGCCACGGAAAGCGATAGTAGCTTTTTCTTCATTTTTTCAACTCCCCAATCCTTATGCATCCAATCTGTTTTGTCACTTGGATCTATCAATGTCTTATTGCCAGCAACCACATTCCCCTACTAAATCCCTAGGATTTTAACAAATACTTTTTGCAGGGAAATCCTACCAGATATTTATTGATAGTATAACACACCTTTCCTTAGGATGTACAGAGCACGAATTTCCTATTTAGTGAAAAAAGCAAGACCATTTCTCATTTATTTTTAGAAAGAATATACAGTTTCTTCCCTTATGAGAAAAAGTCTTGCTGATTTTTGTATTATTTAGGACTTGCGAACGCTTTGTTTACAGGCAAAGGTCAAGAAGAAAAGAACCGCTCCCACCAGCACGATGGTAGGACCGGCGGCCGTGCCGGCGTAATAGGAGATGATCAGTCCAGACACACCCGATACCATAGAGAACAGCACCGCTATGCCGTTATATTGTCTCACATTGCGGGAAATATTTCGGCTGGCGGCGGCCGGAAGGATCAAGAGGGAATTAATAATCAGAATTCCCACCCATTTGATGGATACCGTCACCAAAATGGCGATGAGAGTAATAAAAGCGGTTTCTACCAATCGGACCCGGATCCCTCTGCTTTTGGCTAAAACGCTGTTGACGCTGACAGCCAACAGTTTATTGAAAAATAGAAGCCAAAAGGCAATAC
>CALCVR010000275.1 GCA_937905915.1 uncultured Eubacteriaceae bacterium | reverse complement strand
CCGCCACAGCTTGTGCCCCGCCTACCAAAAAGACGCGGTCTACCCCCGCCACCGCCGCGGCCGCCATAATGGTGGGGTTGGGTTTGCCGTCCTTGCCGGGAGGGGTGACCATGACGATCTCCTCCACGCCGGCGATTTTGGCCGGGATGGCGTTCATCAGCACCGACGACGGATAGGCCGCCGTCCCGCCCGGGACGTAGATGCCCACCCGCTTGAGGCCGCGGATGCGCTGGCCCAAAATGGTGCCGTCCTCCCTGGTGGTCAGCCAGCTCTGCTGCTTCTGGCGGGCGTGAAAATCCTGGATGTTGGCCGCCGCTTTTTGAAGGGCCTCCACAAACGTTTTATCGCACTGAGCAAGAGATGCTTCCATCTCTTGCCTCGACACTTCCAATTGATCCGGAGCTTTGCCGTCGAAGCGGATGGTATAATCCTGAACCGCCTCGTCTCCCCGAGCCTTCACTTGGGCTAAAATATCGCCGACGGCTGCCGTCACCTTCTGATCCACTTCGCCGCTGCGCTGCTTCAAGGCGGCAATCAGCGCCAGTTCGGATTTGCCGTCGGCTTTGATCATGGGAATCATTTGCTTTCCTCCTTTGCCTGCTCCATCCTGCGGAGAAGATCCTCGATTTCCTGCTTGCGCAGCTTCATGCTGGCCACGTTGACGATCAGCCTGGCCGACACGGGGATGATGTCCTCAATGACTTCCAACCCGTTCTCCCGCAAGGTGGATCCGGTTTCTACAATATCTACAATGGCGTCGGCCAGGCCCAAAAGCGGGGCCAGTTCCACCGAGCCTTCAATTTTGATGATGTTGACGTCCATGCCCTTGGATTCAAAAAAAGTCCGGGTCACATTGGGGTATTTGGTGGCGATGGTCTTGGACTGATACCCTCCGTAGAAAGGCTTTCCTTTGGGGCCCGCCAAGGCAAAACGGCATTTGCCGAACCCCAGGTCCATGACCTCGTAAAAACTGCCGGGGTGCTCGATGATGACGTCCTTGCCCACCACGCCGAAGTCGCACACGCCGTGCTGGACGTAGGTGATGACATCGGGCGCTTTGCTGAGCACCGCTTCCAATCCGCCGTCCCCTACCGGGAGAATCAGCTTACGGCCTTTGTCGATGAGGGCGGTGCAGTCCATGCCCATCCTCTGGAACATCTTGACGGTATCCTTTTCCAAACGCCCTTTGGTCAGAGCGATCCGAAGCGGTCTCATCTTGCCTCCTCCTCTCCGGTTGTCACAGTGCGGATGGACTCTCCCACCACATCCACGCGGGCAATGCCCTGGCGTTTTGCGTACTCCAGGGCTTCCTGCTCCTCCTGGAACACACTGTTTTCCCCGTGTAGCCCTTGGTTTACTAGGTCATCCAGATGCCGAAGACCTTGGATTTCATAGCCGGGTAGGCTGTGCACCAGCACGTCGGCCGCCTTGGGAGGGCAGTACTCCTGGCGCTCCAGTTTAGCCCTCACCAAACTGTCCACATTGATGCCAAAGCCGGTGGCTGGCAGCGGATCCCCGAACTCCTGCATCAGGTTGTCGTAACGGCCGCCAGACAAAATGACGTCTCCGTACCCTCTCATATATCCCCGGAAAATGACGCCGGTGTAGTAGTCGTTTTGATGGACAAGCCCCAAATCAATGAGCACCCGTCCCTCCAGCCCCAGATCCCGAAGGCTTTCATAGAGTTCCTTCAGGTAGGCAATGGGACCGTCCATCATGTCCCTACCCAGGCTCTCCAGCCGGCTGAACACCTCCCCGCCCCCAAACAAGCGGGGCAGCGCGCGCATGACCTGCACCGATGGACAGTCCTCCATCTGATCCAGGATATCGTTGAGGGCGGCGTAGTTCTTGACCTCGATGAGGGAACGGACCTTTTCCCGCCCTTCCTCGTTTAAGTTCAAATTGGCGGCCAGCTTTTGGAAAAATCCCGCGTGGCCGATTTCTAACGTAAAATCCTGGACGCCGCATGCCTGGATGCTCTCGGCCGCCAGGGCGATGACCTCCAGGTCGGCCCGTTTGCCTGAGGCGCCGATGAGCTCCACGCCGGTCTGGGCCACCTGATTGCTGCGACCGGCCATGCTGGGGCTGACCCGGTAGACCTCCTGCCGGTAGTACATCCGGATGGGAAGGTCTGCGTCCTTGAGACGGGTGGCTCCCATCCGGGCGATGGGGGCGGTGCAGTCGGGACGAAGCACCATCAGCCTGCCCTTGTGGTCGGTCAATTTATACATGCTTTCCAGCGGCATCCCGTAGGAATCGCTGGCAAAGACGTCAAAAAACTCCAGCGTGGGGGTATGTACTTCATGATAGCCCCGCCCTCGGAAAAATTTAGTCAGGGTGCCTTCGGTCCGATTGCGGGCCTCGCACTCTTCAAACAACTGATCCCGGTTTCCCTCCGGGGTGATTTTGGCATATCGTTTCACGAAATTACCCCTCTTCCGTTCCAATTTGCTTTATCGTGCTAATATGATAGCATAGTGATAAAGCTCTGTCAAGCCTATCTTTGGGATGGTTTCCCCCCTCTGTCATCCAAACAAGGTCATCTGGCTGGTCTCGGGCAATCCGTCCAGGGCGTGGAAGGCATTGAGCGTCTCGACCACCGATTTGCTGACGCCGGCCTTCTGCTGTAAATCTTCGATGGAAATGAAGGACGTGACGCTGTCCCGCGCCGCCTGCAACGCGTCGGCCGCCGCGCCGCCGATGCCCTTGAGGGAGCCGAAAGGGAGGCGGATGTTGCCGTCCTCCACCAAATACCGCTTGGCGTCGGACTTATAGAGATGCACTGGCAGAAACTGGATCCCCCGGGCTAGAATCTCCTGCACGATTTGCAGATTGGCGAAGAGATCCTGCTCTTTGGCGGTGGCCTCCTTGCCCTTTGCCTTGATCTCATCCATGCGGCGGCGCACCATGGCCTTGCCGCTGACGGCCGCCTCGGCGTCGAAGTCTCCGCCGCGGACGGTAAAGTAGGCGGCGTAGTACTCCACTGGGCGGTGCACCTTATACCATCCCAGCCGCAGCGCCGCGATGACATAGGCGGCGGCGTGGGCTTTGGGGAACATATATTTGATCTTCATGCAGGAATCCACATACCACTGGGGCACATCGTGTTCCTTCATGGCGTTGAAATGCTCCTCGGTGAGCAGCTTGGTGGCCTTGCCCTTTCGGACGATCTCCATGATCTTAAAGGCCATGCTGGGATCCAATCCCTTGTGCATCAGGTAGGTCATGATGCTGTCGCGGGTACCGATGACCTCCGAGATGGTGCAGGTGCCGTTTTTAATGAGCTCCTGGGCGTTGCCCAGCCACACGTCGGTGCCGTGGGACAGTCCGGATATCTGTAGCAGATCGGCGAAGGTCTTGGGCTGGGAATCGATGAGCATCTGGCGCACGAAATTGGTGCCCATCTCGGGCAGGGACAGGGTGCCCGTCTGGCAGTCGATATCCTCCGGGGTGACGCCCAAGGGCTCCGGCGAGGTAAAGAGGCGCATGACCTCTGGGTCGCTCATGGACACGTTCATCACCGGGATGCCGGTGTTCTCCTCCAGGTACTTGTAAATGGTGGGAACATCGTGCCCCAGAATGTCCAGCTTGAGGATGGTGTCGTGGATGGCATGGAAGTCGAAGTGGGTGGTGATGACATCCGATTTGGGATCGTCGGCCGGATGCTGCACTGGGGTAAAGTCCTCCACCACATGGCTGCGGGGCACCACCACCATGCCGCCGGGATGCTGGCCGGTGGTGCGCTTGATGCCGGTACAGCCCTCGATGAGACGCTGCTCCTCCGCCCGGTGCAGGATGATGCCCCGCTCCTCGGCGTACTTTTTGACGTAGCCGTAGGCTGTCTTGGAGGCTACGGTGGAGATGGTACCGGCCTTAAAGACGTTCTCCCGGCCGAAGAGCTCTTCGGTATACTTATGGGCGAAAGGCTGGTATTCGCCCGAGAAGTTCAGATCAATATCGGGGGACTTGTCCCCTTTAAATCCTAAGAAAGTTTCAAAGGGAATCTCGTGGCCGTCCCGGTTGTAGGGGGTGCCGCATATAGGGCAATCCTTCTCCGGCAGATCAAATCCTGAGCCGACGCTGCCGTCGGTGAAGAATTCGCTGTGCTTACACTTAGGGCACACGTAATGAGGGGACAAGGGATTGACCTCCGAGAT
>CALCVR010000274.1 GCA_937905915.1 uncultured Eubacteriaceae bacterium | reverse complement strand
GAGGTCAGGAGAGCTACCGAAGAGAGGATCTCATCCTCTTCCGTGGAACGTTCCACCGTGCGGGCCGGTTTCCCCTCTTCCAGCCAAGCCTTGACCCTTTCCAGGAATTCCACCTCGGCGGCGTAAGACTTATCCCCCTTCATGAGCTTTTTGCTTTTGTCGATACGGCGTTCCAGCATCTCGATGTCGGAGAAAATCAGCTCTAGATTGATGGTCTCAATGTCCCGGGCCGGATCGATGGACCCTTCCACATGGACGATATCGTCGTTTTCAAAGCAGCGTACCACATGGATCATGGCGTCTACTTCCCGGATATTGGCCAGGAATTTATTACCCAGCCCCTCCCCCTTGGAGGCGCCCCGCACCAGGCCGGCGATATCCACAAACTCAATGACGGCCGGGGTGGTCTTGACCGGATGGTACATTTCGGTCAGAACATCCAGACGTTTGTCCGGCACCGCCACCACGCCAACATTGGGTTCAATGGTGCAAAAGGGATAGTTGGCCGACTGGGCGCCGGCATTGGTAATGGCGTTAAACAGGGTGCTTTTCCCCACATTAGGCAGTCCCACGATTCCCAATTTCATACAACTTCAGATCCTTTCTCTATCCAGCAGCCCAACTCTGTGCACAGACGCATAAGAAGGACTTTTATTTTCCTATTCTGTATTCCATTACGCCCCAAACATCGAGGCTTTCTCTCCATTATAGTCAAAAATCCTCCGGATAGCAAGACAAAGCCCTGCGGCAATTACACCGCCCCAGAAAAGGGGTAAAAGCAGCTGCTAAAAAAATCTTGTCAAACAGGGATGGCACCCCGCATACTGCCATTTGCAATCAACTGGATGCGGCGTCATAGTAGAGAAAATACCAATGGATGAAAGCACAAATAAAATCCATAAATAGGGAAAATGCTGAGGAATATCGATTTCAAGCAGCCAATTTTTGACAAAAGGCCCTGTTAGTATTATAATAAGTAGGATTCTATTTGCTACTGTGTCAAAATTTTCGCCTCCTTTTGAAGGGGGTGTTTTGGGAAGGAGCTACCTCCATGCAAGATATCATTGACTTCCATGCCCATATTTTTCCGGAAAAGATCGTCGACAAGGCCACTACCAACATCGGCGCCTTTTACGATATCCCTATGCATGTAAACGGCCGTGTAACAGCCCTCCTAGAGGAGGGAGAAAAGGCTGGGATCCATCGTTTCGTGGTGCAATCGGTGGCCACCAAGCCGGATCAGGTGCATTCCATCAACTGCTTTATTGCCCAGCAGTGTGAGCTGCACCCCGAACTCATCGGCTTAGGCACCCTTCATCCCCGGATGGAGGATTGGGAAGAAGAGATCCAGCATATCAAACAGCTGGGCCTCAAAGGGGTCAAACTTCACCCCGACTTTCAGAAATTCCAGCTGGACGATCCCATGGTCTTCCCCATCTATGCCAAGCTGGAAGGAAATTTACCTCTTTTGATCCACACAGGCGACCCCCGGTATGACTTTTCCCATCCTCGCCGCATGGCTAATGTGCTGGATAAATTCCCGGCTCTAGATGTGGTAGCCGCTCATCTGGGAGGCTGGATGCAGTGGAAGGAGTCTGAACGGTGGCTGTTACCCCGCCGGGTGTGGGTGGATACCTCCTCAAGCTATGGCTTCATGGAGCCGGAGGAGTATAGGAGGCTCATCAAAGCCTTCGGCCCGGACCGCTGCCTATTTGGCACCGATTTCCCCATGTGGCAGCATGAACCGTCCCTGCGCCACCTGCGGGCGGTGGGATTGCCGGAGGAGGACATGGCTAAAATACTCAGCGGCAACGCCAAACGAGTGTTGGGGCTGGCCGACTAATTTAGTTACATTGCCCCCATTTGCAGAGGGGAATTTGGGTTTTTCGCTGTATAAAAGAAGCACCTACCAGAAATTTACCAATATTTTTGGTATGGTTGTGGGAGCTTTTTTGCACTTTATTCAAGGAATGTTTACATTCTGAGATGGCTTTTCTGCTATCATATTTGTGTTATTTTACTAAGTTGGAGGGCGTCTGCCTTTTCCTGCTTATTAAAATATAGAGAAAGAACCAGTGGACTACGGTTAGGAGAAATCAACCCCGTCCTCCAAACGGGGTTTTGCTGACTGCCTGAGCCGGATGTGTTCCGGCTCAGTATAGAACATCCATGTGGTTTCAATTTCAAAGAAACGGGAGGGAACGACAATGATAGAGGTTCAAAACCTCTGCAAGCAGTATGGTCACATCAAGGCCGTGCAGGACATCTCCTTCACCATCAACGAAGGGGAAATTGTGGGATTCCTGGGCCCCAACGGCGCGGGCAAATCCACCACAATGAATATCCTCACCGGTTACCTTTCAGCCTCGTCGGGCAAGGTGACGGTAGGCGGCGTGGACATACTGGAAGATCCGATGGGCGTGAAAAAACAGATTGGCTATCTGCCCGAGCAGCCGCCTTTGTACCTTGATATGACGGTCAAGGAGTACTTAAACTTTATGTACAACCTAAAAGGGCTCAAATTGTCCCGCAAGGCCCACATCGACGAGGTGTGTCATCTGGTGCGCATCGACCATGTTTACAACCGTCTCATCGGCAACCTGTCCAAAGGTTACAAGCAGCGCGTCGGCGTGGCACAGGCACTTTTGGGCAATCCCAAAGTGCTGATCCTGGACGAGCCCACCGTTGGCCTCGACCCCAAACAGATCATCGAGATCCGCAACCTGATCAAGCATCTGGGCCGCAATCACACCATCATCCTCAGTTCCCACATTTTGTCGGAAGTTCAGGCGGTGTGCGAGCGTCTGATCATCATCAACCAAGGCCAGATCGTGGCCGACGGCACCCCTACGGAATTGTCCAATTCCCTGCGCACCGATCACAAGCTGGTGGCCCGCATCGCCGGCCCGCAGGAGAACGTGTATCAGGCTCTCATCAGTATGCCTCAGATTGCCGAGGTATCTACTGTAGGCGAGAAGGAACCGGGCGTTTTTGAATTTACCATCGAATCGAAACAGGGCAGCGACGTCCGCCGCGACCTGTTTGAGATAGCGTCCAGAAACAACTGGCCGCTTATGGGTCTGCGCAACAATGAGCTGACGCTGGAAGACGTCTTCCTCCAGCTGATTTCCAAAGGAGGCGACAGCAAATGACCGCAGTATTAAAGCGTGAGCTCGGCGCCTATTTCCATTCGGCCATCGGGTTTACCTTTTTAGCCGTTTTCTACCTGTGTTCCGGGCTGTTCTTTTATTTTATGACATACTCCCGCGTGGCCAACATAGGCGCTATTTTTGCAAATATGTTCACCATCATCATGCTAATCATCCCCATCCTCACCATGAAGCTGATGAGCGACGACAAACGTCTTAAAACCGACCAAGCCCTTTTGACGGCGCCGGTACGGCTGTCCAGCCTGGTCGTTGGCAAATATCTGTCGGCTTTGATTGTGTACGCACTGGCTCTGGCCATCAACATTGTTTACATGCTGGTGCTGGGCGCCTTTACCGAGCTGGACTGGATGTCCTTCTGGGGCAACCTTCTGGGTATGTTCCTGCTGGGCGCGGCCGTGATTGCCATCGGCCTGTTTGTCTCCAGCTTGACGGACAGCCAGGCGGTGGCCGCCATCGGCACCCTGGCCGCCTCCCTGCTCATCATTTTAATGGATACTTTGGCTTCGGCTGTGTCCTGGGGCTGGCTGACCACCTTTATCGGATGGATCTCCTTTAACTCCCGGTATGAGCCGTTTACCAGAGGCATTTTAAACTATTCCAACGTCTTTTTCTTTATCAGCGTTGTAGCGATTTTCCTCTTTTTGACCATGCGCGTGCTGGACAAAAAGAGATGGAGCTAAGGGAGGAGGGAGAACATGAGCGTGAAAGATCCAAACAAAAACCGCAGACTGCGGTATGGCGGCATTGCCACTGCCATTACGGTGGGCGTGATTGCTGTTATCGTTGTGCTCAACGTGCTGGTGACGGCCCTCGGCACCCGGCTCCCGCTGTCGGTTGACATGACCTCTGATAAGCGCTTTACCCTTTCAGAGCAGGGTACAGAGTATCTCAAGAAGGTGGAAAGCGACATCACCATTTACCTTATGATGCCCAAAGAGGAATTTGAAAATGTGGGCGATCCCGGCAGCCGTGTGCCGCCGGCCTTGGAGCAGTTTAGCCAGGTGAATCCCAAGATCAAAGTGGAGTACATTGACCTTGAGAAGAATCCCAGCTTTGCCTCCAAATACGCTGGCGATGAATTGACAAGCACCAGCATTATCATCGAATCGGACAAGCGCCACTATGTGATCAGCACGTCCGACCTGTTTGATATTCAATACGACGCCACCACCTACCAGCAGTATGTGGCGGGGGACGTCATTGAAAAGACCATGATCACCAAGATCATGTCGGCCGATGTGGATGAAATCCCCAAGGTGGGCATCATCACCGGCCACAATGAGAGTACACAGAAACTTGAAAACTTCAAGCAGACCATGACTGACGCTTCCTATGAAGTGTCTGAGATCAATCTGATGACCGATGAAATCCCGGACGACATGTCCTTCTTGGTCATCGCCGAGCCCGGCAGCGATTACACCACCGGCGAGCTCAAAAAGATCGACGAATATTTGGACAAGGACACAAACAATCCCAATCTGGTCGTGACCTTTGGCGCATCCTACGGCGGCATGACCAACCTGGATGAGTTCCTTTCCGAATGGGGCATTAAGGTAGGAGACGGCATGATTGCCGAGACCGACAGTAACCGTTTCTACTCCGGTTACCCCACTTTGGCCATTGCCGACTATTTAACTAACGAGCTGGCTCCCAACATCAACCAGTACAACGGTGTTACTCCCATCATCATGGATTCCAGACCCATTGAGACTCTGTTTGAAACTCAGAATGGCATCGAAGTGCATCCGGTGATCCAAACGTCAGAAACCGCAGTGCAGCTTTTGACCGACGAAGAGGGCAATACCACCGAGGGTGAGAAGGGCGTATTCAACGCTATGACCATCTCGTCTAAGCCCCGCACCGAGGGGGAGGACACCTACACTTCCCGTGTGATCGCCATCGGATCTACCGACTACTTTAACGTCGGTACCGTTTTCAACTGCCTCAACGACGACATCTTCACCACCATTGCCAACAAGATCACCGGTCGTGATCTTGAGGAAGTCAATATTTCTTCCCGTAAATTGCAAGATTCGTCCTTGCAGATGACGGAGCTCCAAGTGACAATTGTCGGTTTGGTGATCTTTGTTATTGCGTTGCCCCTTGTGGTATTGGTAATCGGTTTGGTTATTTGGATCCGGAGGAGGCATTTATGAGTAAACAAGTCAAAGCCCTCATTGCATGCGCCGTTGTTTTGGTGTTGGTGGGCGGTATTTTGGCTGGCATTCTCCTTCTTGTGCCGGAAAAAAGCGATGACAGCGCTTCCTCCAGCGCATCCAGTCAGTCGTCTACAGCACTGGTGAATAAAAACATTTCCGAGCTGGAATCCATCACCATTACCAATGAGAAGGACTCCTATATGGCCACTTTGGCCACCTCCGGCAATCTGATCGTCAATGGTCTGGAGGACTTCTCCAAAAACGATGAGGCTTATGATGAGCTCAATGCCATTGCAGCATCGATCACCTACTCCAAGGTCATCGACGAGAATCCAGCCGATTTGTCGGAATATGGATTGGATCCGGCAAAAGCCGTCATGGACGTCACCTATACCGACGGCCTGGCGTATACCTTGGAAGTAGGAATCACTTGTCCCGGTACAGAATTCCGTTATGCCCGTAAAAAGGGGGAAGACGCGGTTTTCCTGCTCAATACCTCAGTGGAATGCTTGTTTTATCCCAAGACACAGTATGTCAGCACCAATATTTTCACTGCTGAAGGCGATGTAGCGCAGGTGGATGTGCAGGATATGGTTTTGGGAGGAACCGTCCGCCCGGAAGAGATCCGCGTCCAGCGCAATATCGATACCAGCGACACCAACCCGCTGCGCTTGATGAACCATATCATTACGGCCCCAGTTAAAACCCCGGCCCGTAACGAATTGGCTACCGCGTTTAGCGCTTCTATGGGCGCCATTGATGCGGTAAGCGTGGTGGCGGTGGATCCCACGGAAGAGCAGTTGGCCGAGTACGGCCTTGCTGACCCTTATTCCTCAGCGGTGTTTACTGTGGAAGCGCCTGATATTTCCACGTCTCTGGAGAGCAGCACTACTGCGTCCTCTTCCCAGCCTCAGTCGTCAGAAGGAGAATCCCAAGAGAAAAAGCTCACCTCCAGCGGATCCCTGCTGTTGGGCGGCAAAGACGAGGAAGGAAACTATTATGCTATGGAACAGGACGGCCGTGTTGTTTACACCATCAGAGCAAATAGCGTTCCATGGGCAGAGTGGCAAATGAGTGATATCATCAACGCAAGCCCCGCTTTGGTGGATATCACCTATATCGATTCGGTAGAGGTAAAATCATCTGATTTGGATGTTACCTTTAAGCCGTCTATTCTTGTGAATGAGGAGACTGGAGAAAGGGTTCTAGCCGACAGCGGCAGCGAAAAGCAGTCCCAGGCAAACGGCAAGGACATTCCCGATACCACGATGTACTATTGGTACCAGTGCTTGCAGTTTGTGACAGTGGACGGTTTGAGCGATAAGGAGCCTACAGGCGATCCGATATTGACCTACAAGCTTACTATCGCTGATGGAGCGGGCTCCCTTGAATACAAGTTCTATCAGGATACCGATCGTACTTGCCTTATGACCATTGAAGGCATCGAAGGCGATTTGCCGGTGTATACCGTTCAGTCCAAGAAGGTGGAGTCCTTTATCCAAAAGACAAAGGACGCCATGGAGGGCAAGGAAATCGACGCTAGTCTATAATGCATATCAAAACCATCCCGATTTTTAAATCGGGATGGTTTTCTTTTTGTATTACGAAAACCACTCGCAAGGCGAGTGGTTCCAAAGAAGGCTAATG
>CALCVR010000273.1 GCA_937905915.1 uncultured Eubacteriaceae bacterium | reverse complement strand
AGAAAAAGCAATGCCGCCAATAGAAGAATCAACGTGGAATAGATGTTTTCCATCGTATTGCCCCCTTTATTTATTGAATATCGATATTATAATGCTGAAATTCAAAAGTTTCAAGTTTTTTGTCAATCAGAAGGGTTCTTTTCTAATTTTTCTTTCGACTATACGATATAAGAAAAACCGGCAAGCAAATATGCCTGCCGGTCAAACAAAGATCTTTATCCTTAACCGCCGTTATTAAAACCTTTGCCAATGATTTCACTGGTATTGGAGATGAGGATAAAGGCGCCTGGTTCCACATGCTTAATGAATTGGCGCAGCTGAACTGCCTGATACCGTTTCATAGCGGTAAAAATAATATATTTCTGATCGTGAGAAAAAGCGCCTTTTGCTTCGCAGATGGTGGCGCTGCGGCGCAGCTTTTCCACAATATATCCACAAATAGGCTCTGGATTGGAACACACCACGTTAAAGTACTTGCACATATTAATGTTTTCAATGACGCTATCCACCACGAGGGATTTGGCGAACAAGCCAAGCAAAGAGAACAAAACTGTCTTGATGTCAAACAGCAGGAAGGCTGACAGCGTAATCAGCAGATCGCTTAACAGGAGGGCTCGACCAATGTCCACACTGGTGTACTTTTTGAGGATCATAGCCACAATGTCGGTTCCACCGCTGGAGGCGCCGATATTGAAGAGAAGGGCTGAGCCAAAAGCCGGCAGCAAAACTGCGAATACCAACTCCAGCATGGGGTCATCAGTAAGGGGCTTGTCCATGGGATACACCACTTCCAGTGCTGAGAGCGAAAAAGACAGCAGCATACTGGCATAGACCGTCATAATCCCAAAGTTTTTCCCTAAGAAAGCAAAACCCACAATGAGCAATAAGACATTGAGGATGAGGTTGGCTGTACTAGGGCTGATGATGGGAAGCGCCCTGCCGATCACGACCGATAAGCCGGTAACGCCGCCAAAGGTAAAATTATTGGGGAACTTAAAAAAGTAGGTTCCAGCCGCTAGAATCAAGGTACTGATTGTGATGAGAAAATACTGTTTTGCAATGGATTTTGCCTTTTGGTTTTTCACAAAGAAATCCCTCCTTTTCTCCCTATTGGCTTCAAAGAGAATGCCTAGGTTTAGTATAGCATCCCCTTTGTGCCATGAAAAGATCTTTTTAGTGATTATCCACATTTTTATGAAACAATACAAGAGAGAACAGCCACTTTGCATCATAGAAAAGACGGTTGCCTTTTCGAGGGCAACCGTCTTTTAGGCGTAATAAAATAGTTTCTATTTACTTATTTTCTACTAAAGTAACAACGGGTTTTCCCTCTGCATCCAGCAAAGGAGTAATTCCTGTACTGACCATCAAATAATTCACCCCTGTCTGCCGGTCCACCAGCACGGAGAAATTGAGTCCTTGAGAATAGGATACTTCAAATCGCTTTTGTTTTTCAGACATCAAAAAAACATCTCCTGTCCTATTGTTTTGGGGACGGTAGTCCCCTTTCGGAAAGTATACCATAAAGGCAGAGGATACGCATGTCATTTCATTGCATCTTATGGCTTTTTTTGTTATAATATTAAAACTTCGTGAAGGAATGCAGCCCTTTCGCATCGGGATCCTTGGAGTGAATATGACTATGATAAGGCGTGTGATTGTTTGATTCGAGAAAAGTCATTTTACCGCATGGTGTTCGGCTTGGTTCTCCCCATGGCGGTACAGAATCTGATTAACGTAGGCGTAGGAATGTGTGACACTTTGATGTTAGGCCGGGTCAGTGAAAAGGCGTTGGCCGGCGCATCCCTAGGTAACCAGCCCTTCTTTTTGCTGACACTGGTGCTGTTCGGCATCTCATCAGGGGCGTCGGTGCTCACAGCCCAATACTGGGGAAAAGGGGATACGCAAACCATCCGGCGCATCTTGGGTATGGCCATCCGGTATGCTTTGATGGTTGCTGTGGTATTCTCCGTCTGCACTGTGACCATGCCGGATAAAGTGCTCTCCATCTTCACTTCCGACCAAGAGATCATCGCCCAGGGAATCCCTTATCTCCGCATTGTGGGTGGGTCATATATTTTCTCCGCCGTCACCGTTACCTATCTGAATATCATCCGCAGCGTGGAGAAGGTCATGGTACCTATGTGCATCTACAGCATCTCTTTCGTCATCAACGTGGTGATCAATTCCATTTTAATTTTTGGCCCTGCTCAGATGGGGACCGCCGGCGCCGCTATCGGTACCACTGTCTCCCGGTTTGTAGAGGTTGTGCTGACTTTGACCTTTGCCTTGCGCATCAACAAAACGGTTCGCTTTAAACTCTCCGATCTGTGTAAGAGAAGTAAAGATCTCTTCCACGATTTTATCCGTTACTCAGGGCCGGTGCTGGCAAACGAATGTTTGTATGGTTTAGGAATCTCTATGCACTCGGTTATCCTAGGCCATCTAAACGGAGAAGCTGTCGCCGCATATGCCATCGCCTATGTAGTCATGCAGCTTTCCACCGTGGTGATGTTTGGCGTCTCCAATGCATCGGCCGTCATCATCGGCAAATACATCGGCGCCGGTGAGCAGGAACAGGCCGGCAACGCCGCCGGTACCCTTTTGATCCTATCCTTAGCGGTTGGAGCTTTTGGGGCCATTTTGATTTTAGTGTGTATGCCCCTTATTTTCTCGCTCTACGTCTTATCCCCCCTGGCCAGCGAATATCTCCGCATGATGCTTATTGTATTGTCCATTACAACCTTTTTCAAGTCCATCACCTGTACCACCATCGTGGGGATCATGCGAGGCGGTGGAGATACCCGGTTCAGCCTCATCCTGGATGCGGGAAATCTGTGGTTTTCCGTTTTGCTGGGGTTCTTAGGCGGCTATGTTTTCCAGTGGGGCGTGACAGCTGTCATGATTCTTTTAAATCTGGAAGAAATTCCAAAGACCATCCTAGGAATCTGGCGAGTGCGCAGCAAAAAGTGGATTAAAAACGTCACTCGTGACCAAATAGAAGAACCTGCTCCTAATTTGGAAGGTGCGTAAAGTCTCCAGCCTATAAAACAAAAAAGCCATTCTGTTTCATGAGATTGACCCACAGAAACAGAATGGCTTTTTTTATTCCGAAAGGCGGAGTACCATTCCCGCCCTTACCACATTGGGATCCTGAATACCATTGATGGCAGCCAGATAATAGGCCTTATCCGGCGTTCCAAAATATTGAATGGAGATGGAGGTCAGCGTCTCCCCCGGTTGAACTACATGATGGTCGGGCAACAAAGTCTGCGCCTCGCTGGACGGCTGTGCAAGCTGCTGCTCCAGTTCCTCCACTTGACGGGAGAGCTCATCAATAAGTCCCGACTGCTCTTTTGTTTTTCCTTCCAGGTCGGACAATTGTTGTTTTAACCGACTCATTTGATCGTCTACTGCACCATCCTTTTGGGACTTGTCCTCCAATTGTGCAATCCGTCCCTCCAGCTGAGCTTGCTGCGCCCAGACCGGCTGAGACATGGTGGATTGACGGATCCCTAAGAAGGCTCCTGTCCCCACCAGCGCCACAAACATAACGGTCACCAGAGCCGTAAGAAAGCGAACCCTTCTCCCATAAGAGCGGATCTCATCCACCAATTCCTTTGGGATGGACGGCAACTGTTTCCTATCGTCCAGACGAGAAGTGGCTGCCTCCGGGGAAGTTGCATCCTCTTTTTCTTGTGTTTCAGGGGCAAGACCAGAGGATTCTTTTTGCAAAGAGACAGGCCTCGGCCTCTGCACAGGGTCAGAGGAAGTTTTTTCTTCCTCTTGTTTTTTCAGCAGATAATATCCTCCAGCAGGCTTGAGCCCCATCCCGTTCCACTGGTAAAAGCAGCATTTCCAATTGCTTGAATCCACAACCAGAATAGTCTGCCACTCTTCATGAAAATGGCCCTGGGCGATGGTAACAATATCCGGTGGAATTTCACAGCCTTTTCCCTTTTGGACAACACAAATCCCGACCAGGTCCAGCCTAGGATAGTGATCCTTTTTCTGTTCTTTGATGTCCCTCCAAGTCCTGCCGGTAAAAATCAGATGGCCCATTTTTTTCTGGGCCTTTTTGACACGGCAAGCCCCACTGATGATGACGCCTTCCTTTTGTTCATAAGCGCCATAGAGAATGGCGCAGAAATTATGGTGTTCGGTGGCCCATCGCATGATTTTTTTGAGTATCTTTTTTTGCAAATAGAGAGGGAGATGGTCGTCTTTTGTTCTACCCACAGATTGGGCAACCATCCCTTTTGGAACCATACCCGCCATTTTTTCACCCTCTCTCCTTCTCTTTCTTCTCATTATAAACGGACCCATCTGGTTTTACAACCGCTTTTCATTTTACCATTTGTCATTATTTGTGTTTATAAACTTCCCAGTTTTATGCTATAATAAGAGTTGTAACGACAAAAAGAGAGGTGTTTTCATGGCTCGTTCCTCTGATAAATTAAAGAATTTAGCCATTGTTGGAGTATTTGCCGCTCTGTGTTATTTGGCTTTGCTCCCCATCTTCCGCATTCCTATTCCCGCCCCGGTTGGGGATCCGTTTTTGCATGTGGGCAATTTGTTGGTAATCCTATGTGCATTGTTGTACGGCGGCGTTGGAGGCGGATTGGCCGGTTCCATTGGCATGGGGCTTTCGGATATCACCACTGGGTATTTGTATACATCCCCGAAAACCATCGTGTTAAAATTCTTTATTGGCCTGATTGCGGGCGCTAGTTTTCGCGCCCTATCCAAGCGGAAAACGAAACCGGTTGCTGGTCTTCTCATCTTTGCCGGCGCCAGCTTGCTTTTGTCTATTTTTCTGTTTGTCTTTTTGCCGGTTCCTTCGGCACAAAGTGCTTTTATCCCAGCCCTCCGGGTGGGGTTGCTGCTCTTCGCCGGATTTTTGGTGGTTCTAGCGGTTCTTTCCCGCAAGCTCAGCGCCGCCGCTTTTAGCGTGGTGGTGGCTTCTGGAGCGGCTGTTCTCTTTAATCTTGCCGGTGAATTTGTCTTTGGCGCCGCTTACAAAATGTTGGAAGGCAGCGCCTTTGTGCCGGCTCTTAT
>CALCVR010000272.1 GCA_937905915.1 uncultured Eubacteriaceae bacterium | reverse complement strand
CCAAGTGGTGGCGGTGGAACCGGCGGCATCTCCTGTGCTCACCAAAGGCACGGCAGGGGCTCATAAAATTCAGGGAATCGGCGCCGGATTTGTGCCGGAAGTACTCAATACCAACGTATACGACCAAGTAATCCCAGTAGAAAATGAGGATGCCTTCGCTTTGGGAAAAGAAATCGGAAAATCCGAAGGCGTACTGGTGGGTATTTCCTCCGGCGCCGCCGTGTGGGCGGCCATTCAGCTTGCCAAACGTCCGGAAAACCAGGGCAAGAATATCGTCGTTCTGTTGCCGGATACAGGGGATCGATATCTGTCTACCCCCATGTTTGCAGAATAAAGATTATAAGCTATATTAGATCTTCGACGCCATCTAATCGACTTATTCAAAAACCTCTCTTCCCAGTTTTAAAAGCGGGAAGAGAGGTTTTTATTATTAATTCTACACCTTTTCTTTGCAATTGAGACGGGCAAAAATGTTTTTTTGCCATACACTGGAGTGAGGTGATGGCAATGTATGAAATTATTCAAGTGGTGGGCGTTGTCCTGATCACAATGGGTCTGATTGAAATCATCCGTCTACTTACCTTATTCTTTGTAAAGCCCAGGGAAAAACAGCGGTGGGTTCTGGCTATTCCGGTGGAGGGACATCGGGAAAATCTGGAATATCAAATTCGCAGCGCCGCTTCTCTTATTAAAAAAGCCGACCACGGAATTTCGTCGGTGGTGGTAGTGGACTGCGGGATGGATCCGGAAACGCAGGACATTAGCAACCGGATATGTGAACGTGTCAAAGGCGCCCAGACGGTGGGGATAGAGGACTTAAGCCGGTGGATAAAAAATTTTGAAAATCCCCATCGGTTTACAAGCTAGGGCAGTTGTATTATACTTATAAAATAAGGAATATGGCTGAAACGCAGGTTGTTTCAAATTGTGAGAAATGGATGATTGGCAGATGGATCAATGGACGGAAATGGAACAGCTTCAAAAGATACAGGGGACGGTGGATAGCGTCACCTTCCGCAACGAGCAATCGGGTTGGACGGTATTGGAATTGGCCGTCGAATTGGGGCAGCTGGCCACGGTGGTAGGCGTGATGCCGGAGGTACACGCAGGTGAGCAGCTGTCGGCAGAAGGCTACTGGGGGGAACATCCTTCCTTCGGCCCCCAATTTGAGGCAAAAACCATCGAGCGCTCTTTGCCCAATTCAGCCTCTACCATTCTGCGGTATTTATCATCGGGAGCCATCAAGGGAATCGGTCCGGCCACAGCCTCCCGGCTTGTGGGCAAATTTGGAGATAAGACTTTGGAAATCCTAGAAAAAGAGCCGGAACGTCTTAGCGAGATCAAAGGAATTTCTCCCACCAAAGCCCACATCATTGCTGAGGATTACGCACGTAAGTTTGGTATACGGGAGGCTACGGTCTATCTAGCTCAGTTTGGCGTGACGGTACAGGAGGCGGCAAAAGCCTGGAAAAAATGGGGGAGCCGTACCATTGAACAGGTCAAATCCGACCCTTATAGTTTGTGCGGCGACCCTGTCAACCTAGGGTTTGAACGGGCCGACGAAATTGCTACACAGATGGGGATGGAAAAAGACGATTTTTCCCGTATGCGGGCAGGCGTGCTGTATGTGCTGCGACACAATCTCAGCAACGGTCACACCTGTCTGCCGCGGGAAAAGGTCTGTGAAGTGGCGTCCCGCTGTCTGGGCGTAGACAGGGAAACAACTGACTACACCATTCAGAAGATGTTGGAAGATGGGGAATTGGAATCGGAATCCTTGAAAGCGGGGGAGTTTTTGTATCTTCCCTATCTGCACAAGGCCGAAACCTATGTGGCGGGACGACTTCAAATGATGATGGAATTCGCACCCAATCCCTGCGCCAATGTGGAACAAAACATACAAGAAATCGAACGGCGCGAAGGGATGCAGTACGGCCAGCTCCAACGCCAAGCCATTTACGATGCCCTTTTGCAGGGCATCCTAATCCTCACCGGCGGGCCCGGTACCGGGAAAACCACCACCATCAACGCCATGATCCAGCTCCTAGAGAAAAATGGGGAGAAGGTGGCCCTAGCCGCCCCCACTGGACGAGCAGCCAAAAGAATTTCAGAAGTCACCGGCCGTGAGGCCAAAACCATCCACCGCCTGCTGGAGGTGGAGTGGACACCCAACGACCGTCCAGTTTTCGGACGCAATGAACGCAATCCTTTGGATTATGATTCGATTATTGTGGACGAACTGTCCATGGTAGACATCGTGCTGTTTGAAAATCTGTTGCGGGCTATGCGGCTTGGATGCAGGCTTATTTTGGTGGGAGATGCCGATCAGCTGCCATCGGTAGGGGCTGGTAACGTGCTCCATGACCTGATTGCATCGGGGAGACTGCCGGTGGTATCCTTGGAAGAGGTGTTTCGTCAAGCCCAAAGCAGCCTTATCGTTACAAATGCTCACCGCATTATCCGCGGCGAAACGCCGGAGCTTTCCAGCCATACAGGAGACTTTTTCTTTTTGGACGTTTCCGCCCCCGATCAAATCGGCAAGACCATTGTAGACCTTTGTGCAACCCGTCTGCCGGCAGCCTACGGTTACTCTCCCCAAGCGGATTTACAGGTGCTTTGTCCTGGAAAAAAAGGGCCCCTCGGCACCTTCCAACTCAATCAGGTGCTGCAAAACGCCCTCAATCCATCTTCGAAAGCCAAGCGGGAGGCGTCGGTTTACGGTCAACTTTTCCGGGAAGGGGACAAGGTCATGCAGATCCGCAACAACTATTGTATCACCTGGGAACGAGATGACGGTACACAAGGGGAAGGGGTTTTTAACGGGGACGTGGGAATCCTAATAAAAATTGACAATGCAGCGGGGGTATTTACCGTCCAGTTTGAGGACCGGTTGGCAGATTATACGTCGGAGATGTTAAGCGATCTTCAGCTGGCTTATGCGGTCACAGTGCATAAAAGCCAGGGAAGTGAGTTTCCCGCCGTTATTATGCCCATGTATCCGGGGGCACCTCAGCTTTGCTACCGTAATCTTCTTTATACGGCTGTAACCAGGGCAAAATCCTTGATTGTAATGGTGGGTCGCCGCAATGTTGTGCAAAATATGGTAGGCAACCACCGCAAAACCAAACGTTATTCCGGCCTGCGGGACATCCTTTGCCGCGACGATGGCCTGCATGATTCATCCACCTCGGAGGTGCACTGTTGTGATCCATTGGAATCGGATTAAAAGAGTAACTTTAGACTTTATCTTTCCAAACCGGTGTCCGTACTGTGGGAAGATCATTGGATCAAAGGAAAGGGTCTGCGCATCTTGTGTGGAGATTTTGCCCCGGATTGAACCGCCTATTTGTAAGGTGTGCGGACGAGGGGTAATATTTTGTCGTTGTCATCATAAATACTCGTTTGACCGCTGTATCGCGCCCTTTTACTACGAAGGTAATGCTCGCAATGGGCTAATCCTGTTTAAGTTTCGGGGTTGGATCAAAAACGCTGAGATTTTTGCGGAAGAAATGGCACAGGCGGCAAAGCGGGAATATGGAAATACACCGGGTGATGCGATAGTCTATGTTCCCATGACAAAGCAAGCGGTACGAAAACGAGGATATAATCAATCAAAACTTCTAGCTCATGAACTTTCCAAACAATTGGAGATCCCTGTTTTAGA
>CALCVR010000271.1 GCA_937905915.1 uncultured Eubacteriaceae bacterium | reverse complement strand
CTCGCCCGCTTTTCTCAAAACTACTGTATCCCCGATTCGGATATCCTTTTCCTTAATAAAATCCTCATTGTGCAAAGTAGCCCGGCTCACGGTAGTTCCCGCTAAAAGCACCGGCTCAAACAAACCCGTAGGAGTCAGTACTCCGGTTCTGCCAACGTTGATCTCAATATCCAGTAAAACGGTCTCCTTCTCCTCCGGTGGATATTTAAACGCTTCCGCCCATTTGGGAAATTTAGAGGTGCTTCCCAACATCCGGCGCTGCTCAAAATCATCCACTTTGACGACGGCGCCGTCTATGTCAAAGGAATACTGGCCCCGCATATCTCCCATGCGCTCAATGTCTTCCATAACCGACTGCATGCTGTCATAGGCGTTATAAAAGGGAATGACCTTGAACCCCAATGATTTTAGGAAATCAAGTGATTGGCGATGGCCCTGGAGATCTTCCCCCTCTATTTGCTGGACGTTAAAGACAAAAATATCCAGATTGCGAGAGGCGGTAACCGAAGAGTCCTTTTGCCGCAGGGATCCTGCCGCAGCGTTACGAGGATTCTTAAAAGGCTTCTCCTCGTTTTCCTCTTGCCGCTTTACCAAAGCGGCAAAGCTCTCGCGAGGCATGTATACCTCTCCCCGGACCTCCAGAAAAGCAATGGACTTTTTAAGCCGCAGAGGAATGGAACGAATGGTTCTTAAGTTAGCGGTAACGTCCTCCCCTGTAACGCCGTCCCCTCGGGTGGAACCACGGACCAAAAGGCCGTCTCGATACTCCAATGAGATGGATAATCCGTCGATTTTAGGCTCTACTGTATAAAGGGGATGTTCGATCACCTCCCGCACACGGTGATCAAATTCCATAAGCTCCTCCTCAGAAAAAACATCTTGGAGGCTTTCCATAGGCACTGTGTGTACCACAGGAGAAAAAAGATCTTCTGCCTTTCCGCCCACTCTTTGAGTGGGAGAATCGGGAGTGATAAGTTCGGGATACTTCTCTTCCAAATGGATGAGTTCTTGCATCAATTTATCGTACTCGAAATCATCGATTTCAGGAGAATCCTCCACATAATATTTATGGTTATGATACTCTAATTGTTGACGTAACGAATGGATGCGCTGCACATCGTCCTGCATATGAACCGTCCTCCCAATGTGTTTAAATGGGTTTATAATGATTTTTTATAGTTTGCCAAAAAGATGTTTTCACATTCAAAGCGGAAACAAACTCCATTTTATTGTATGGCATGAATCGTTACAAGTCAATTGAATGGTTCCTCTGGCTGCGGGACGCCACTCAGGTCGAAAGCCGGTGTGAACTTAACGTCGGCCGCATTGCGCTCTTGGACATACCCGTTCTCCAAACCAAGCTCAAACAGCTTGTCCAAGACTTTATTGTACTCCCGCTTGGTGATACGGCGATCGATTTCAGGATATAAAGAAGCCTTTCCCATTGGGACATACTGGGCCATCAGGCTGACATAGACCCCTTTGGGAAGATGACTGGCAATCCACTCTAACACCTGGATGGAATCTTTGGTATGCCCCGGCAGAATTAGATGTCGGACTATAACCCCCTTTTGGAGAATGCCGTCCTCATCCAGCTGGCATTCCCCCACCTGGCGCACCATTTCCAAGATGGCTTTGGATGCATAGTCAAAATAGTCCTCTGCGCCGGAATAACGCAGGGAAACCTCAGGGGACTTGTATTTCAGATCGGGGAGATAGACATCCACCAGTCCATCCATGGCGCGCAATGTCTCCACACGTTCGTATCCTCCGGAATTCCATACCACAGGAACATGAGGCGGCCTTTTTTGAAGGGCCGACCGTACCGCCGGCATGAAATGGACGGGATTGACTAAATTAATGTTGTGGACATGCTGTTTCTCCAGCCCTTCAAAGCAGCCTGCTAGTTGATCTACCGATACACGCTGTCCAAAGCAATCGGTAGAAATAGCGTAATTCTGGCAAAAACAGCATCGGAGGGTACATCCGCTGAAAAATACAGTTCCTGATCCCCTAGTCCCGCTGATACATGGTTCTTCCCACTGATGGATACCGACCCTAGCTAAGACTGGGTCAGCCGGCATTTGACAAAAGCCGTTTCCCTGTTTTTCCGTCCGGCTGTTACCGCATTTCCGAGGGCAAAGACGGCAATTTTTTATTTGCATTTTTCATTCCTTCTTTTATGATATGGTAACCGATGAGGATTGAGTATTCCACCCGGTGCGAATGCCTCTTTGGTCAGCTGAATCACCACTCCATGTAGCCCTATCAAAGCGATGAGATTGGGGATGGCCATAAGTCCATTTAATGTATCGGAAATGCTCCATACTAATTTGAGTTCCATGGTGGCTCCTACTGCGGTCATCAGAACAAAGGCCACTTTATAAACAAGCTGAAACCGTCCGCCAAAGAGATATTGACCGCAACGTTCCCCATAATAGGACCATCCCACAATGCTGGCAAAGGCAAAAAGAAAAATGGAAATGGATAAAAATGCTCCGCCCCATTGTCCTAAAACGCTTTCAAATACGGAGGAGGACAAAGCGGCGCCGGAAATGGAAGGATCTTTCCAAAGGTCAGTGCTGAGAATGGCTAGTGCTGTCAAGGTACAGCATGCTAACGTATCGGCAAATACTTCAAAGGCGCCCCACAGTCCCTGCCGCGCGGGATGATCGGTATCGGCTGCTGCGTGGACAATGGGGGCGCTTCCTAGACCAGCTTCGTTGGAGAATACTCCCCGAGCCACACCCATTTTCATGGCGCTGGCTAAAACCGATCCGGTGATGCCGCCAGCTACAGAATCCAATCCAAAGGCCCCTTGAAAGATGGATGAGAAAGCGTTTGGAAGGTTCTTTATGTTGACTCCAATGACGACACAAGCGCCTACGATAAAAAAGATGGCCATAAAAGGAACCACCTTTTCTGTGACCTTAGCGATTCGGTCAAGACCGCCGATAACCACAAGGGCCGTCACCACAGCGATGACCACCCCAGTAATGGCGGGATGGATACCAAAGGACTGCTGCATAGCATTTGAGATGGAATTGGCTTGGGTCATATTACCGATGCCAAAGGAAGCAAACATTCCAAAAAGGGCAAAAGCTCCAGCTAAAAATGGACATTTCAGGCCATCCCGGATGTAATACATCGGGCCGCCGATCCACTTGCCTTCCCTGTTCTTTCTGCGATAATGAACCGCCAATACCACCTCGGCATACTTTGTCATCATCCCCAGAAGAGCCGATACCCACATCCAAAATACGGCTCCCGGGCCGCCCATAGTAATGGCTGTGGCTACACCCACAATATTGCCCACGCCAATGGTGCTGGCCAAAGCGGTGGACAAAGCTTGAAAAGGGGTAATACCTTCTTCATGTTTTTGAGAAGGTTTCTTCTTGCGAAAGAGGCTAAAAATTGTTTCTTTTAAGATCAAAGGGAACCGTCTAATCTGTAAAAAACCTGTGCGCACCGTAAAATAAAGACCGATGCACAGCAAGGCTCCCAGCATCACAGGGCCCCATACAAAAGAATTGACTATTTGATTAATCTGCTCAATGGTTTGCATCCATTGTTCCATGTCTCTCCCGTCCTTTTCGATCGGCGT
>CALCVR010000270.1 GCA_937905915.1 uncultured Eubacteriaceae bacterium | reverse complement strand
CCTCGTCTACGCCGCATATCAAGTGATACCCTTGTTCCAGGGCTTTCTTTTCATATTCCAGCCAATCCACCATCATTCCCCCATTCGTTCTGGAGTTTCTAAGCTGATGCGGCCCAATTTGCCTCCCCGGAATTCATCCAGTACGGCGATGGACGCCCGCTCGGTATCGGCCTCCCCGCCTGAGATGAGCATCCCCCGTTTGCGGGCGATTTGTTCCAGCAATTCATAGGATTCCATATCTAGGCTTTCCAGCCCATAGCGCTCCTTCAGCCGGTCGGGGTATTCTCTACTGAGGAGCTGGATGAGGCGGCACGCCAAATGCTCGGTGTCCACCACCTGATCCTTGACAGCGCCGGTGAAGGCCAAATGTTCCCCCACCATGGGATCGTCGAACTTGGGCCATAGGACGCCTGGAGTATCCAAAAGCTCGCCGCCTTTCCAAAGGAAAACCACTGATTTCCCCGTGTAACGCCTGGTTTATCGGCCACCTTGGCCTTAGCGCCCCGGGACAGCCGGTTGATAAGCGATGACTTTCCCACGTTTGGAATCCCCACCACCATCACCCGGATGGGTTGTTTTCCCATGCCTTTTTTCTCCCAGACGGCGATACGATCCTTTAAAACCTCCCGGCACAGGGGCAGAACCTGATTAATTCCCTTCCCCTTGTTGCACTCCACCGCCAAGGCTGGGATGTTCTTTCCCGCGAACCATTTGATCCACCGGGCCGTCACCGCTGGATCGGCGGCATCGCTTTTATTCAAAAGCACAATGCGGGGTTTGCCTCCCAAAATGGATTTTAAATCAGGATTCTGGCTGCTGTAGGGAATGCGGGCATCCAGAATCTCGGCCACCATATGGGTGAGAGGCAATGCTTTTTGCATCTGCCTTTTGGTTTTGGTCATATGCCCAGGAAACCACTGGACGTCGGTATATCCACTCATTGTCAGACCTCCGTATAAATCAAAATGTGCATGGACTGGAAAACCTGTCCCTGCACATTTTGATTTTTCTTTTTCACTTAATCCACGCCGCCAAAATCGGAAAATGGCAGGAATCGGAACAACGCTTTCCCTATAATATGGTCCACTTTGGCAAAGCCAAAATAGCGGCTGTCCGACGAATTGTTGCGGTTATCTCCCAGGACAAAGATACATCCTTCCGGCACCGTTACCGGATACTCAAAGGGGTAAATTCCCTGATCCCGGATAGGGCCGCTAATATAAGGCTCATACAGTTCTTCGCCGTCAACATAAACTTTGTGTTGATTAAAGTCGATGCTGACCGTTTGCCCTTCGGTGGCGATGACCCTCTTGATCAATGGATGATCGTACCCAGGCTGACGCACCACTACAATGTCGCCGTTTTCCGGCGTATAGAACATACTGGATACAAGAAGTCGATCCTTGTCGTGAAGCGTAGGCTGCATGGATCGTCCCTGAACCTGCACCGTATGGAACAAAAAGCCAAATACGATGACCACCACCGCCAATGCGGCACAAATGGTCTTCATCCAATCCTCCATGTCCAAAAATCGACGCAGAGAAAAGGTATCCACCAGGCCGTCCACTTTGCTGGGGACGTCCTTTTCTTTTTCTCGGGCCATCTGGTTTTCCACCTCCATCGCCCCAAATATCCAAATCAATCCAAGGCGCCAATATCAGTAAAGGGGAAGATGCGGAAAATAGCCTCCCCTAAAATCTGGTCTTCCGGAATAAAGCCGAGGTCACGGCTATCGGAAGAATCGTTGCGATTATCTCCCATGACAAACACACAGTTCTCCGGCACTGTCACCGGATATTCAAATCCATAAATACCTTTGAGATGGGTCAGTTCCATAATATACGGTTCCGAGAGAACCTGGCCATCCACTTGAACCGTTCCCGATTCAAAGTCGATGTTAACAGTCTGCCCTTCGGTGGCGATAACCCTTTTGATCAGCGGTTTCTTATGGATGTTGTTTTTGGTGATCACTACGATATCCCCCTGCTGAGGCTCATAAAACAGATGGGATACAATCACCCGGTCGCTGGTATGTAGCGTAGGGAGCATGGAGTCGCCGTCCACCATGACGATTTTAAAGACAAAGCCAAAAAGAATAACCACAGCGGCCAACGCAAAGGCGATGGCTTCTACCCACTCGTTGATGTTAAAAAATCCTCGTCCGCCTTTTGTCGGGGCCAGCGGGACAGCCACACCGCTTTGCTCCGGAGCCGCATAGTTTTGGGAGGGACGATCCAACCCATCCACCTCCTTTTTGGACTCTAGAAAGCAAAAAAGGGACAATACTGTCCCTTTTCCAAAAGCCGCTTAGCGAATTTTCTCTTTCACCTTGGCAGCCTTGCCCACACGATCGCGCAGATAATAAAGTTTGCTTCTGCGGACACGGCCCATACGGATGATGTCCACGCCCTGTACGTTGGGGGAATGGATGGGGAAAACTCTCTCCACGCCGACGCCGTAGGACACGCGGCGGACGGTGAAGGTCTCAGCAACGCCGCTGCCTTTGCGGGCGATAACAGTGCCCTCGAAATCCTGAATTCTCTCGCGGTTGCCCTCGCGGATGTTCACGTGAACACGGACGGTGTCACCGATGTTGAACTGGGGGGGAGCTGCTTTCAGGCTGGGGGCTGCGATGTGTTTCAATGCGTCCATTTCAAAAATCCTCCTTAAATCCAGGCATTCATACCCTTTCCCACTGGAAAGGCAGAGGACTACCCGCTTTCATGTCACGGTATTACCGGGCATCAAACCCCGATCGGCTGAGAGCCGACGGAACCAGCGCCGATGCGCTGACGTTCACCCATGCTCCGCTCAGCGCGGACTCAAAGACTTTGCCGGCACAAACCTCATTGCAAAGCTGCATGATACATCTTTGACACAGGCGATAACGCAATGCGAATATTTTACCACATCCATGTCCCTGATGCAAGGGATTTTATCAAATCTTTTCCCCTATCTCCCCCTTTTCCCCCTTTGATGCATGCTTGGCCCTTTCCCCTCATATGCTTTGGTGAACCAAGCTTTCATGTTCTCATAAAACGACAGTCCTACGGCTGTAATCCGAGGTGATCTTATGATGAATCCCGACTTCCCCCAATTGCCCGATATTCCTGATCCTCCGGAACCGTCTGAGCCTCCTCAGCGTCTCTGCCGTTCCCAACGCCCTTACCGTCCGGAAAACCGGCGGCGTACCCGACGGGACCGCGACCGGTTCCGTCCTTCTTACGACAACGACAAATTAGATTCCTCTTCCCGGTCGGCCCTTCCTGCCCAGATGCTGGTATGTGCCGTGGCCGTAGGAGCCGCCTTCCTCTTGCGGGCTGTAGGTGGACCGCTCTACGACGACATGCGTAAGCAGTACACCGATGCCATGTCTCACAGTATCTCGGTCGATCAAGCCATTGATGAACTGGATGCTTTGGCAGTGGACCATCCTTTTTTAAGCGGCATCGTAGAGCCCATGAAATCGGTGCAATCCTTTTTCCAGTTTTCCAAAGACGATTCTTCTGCTTCTTCCCCTTCCAGTTCCAATGGAGCCTCTTCAGCCGTGTCCGAATCTTCCCAAAGCGCCAGTGGCTCGGCAAGCCAAGCACCAGCGGAGTCCTCCTCTCCTGCCGGTGATCCATCCCAGCCTACCGGCGCCGGCGGCGAGGATTTACCCGTCAATTTGGCTTTATCGGCTGAAGCTTCGGCCAAAATTGCGCCGGAAGGGGCCTCCTTTGCCCCTTATTTTTTGACCGGCCCCTTTTATTCGCCCTTGCCCAGCGGCATCATCACCTCCGATTTTGGTTACCGCAACCATCCCAAGTCCGGTCAAGCCGGGTTCCACAAAGGATTGGATATCGCCGCCGACCAAGGGACGCCCATTGCCTGCGTCATGCCGGGCACCATCTCACAGATGGGTGAAAATGAGACGGCCGGCAAATTCGTACTGGTAGATCATCCCGGCGGAGTACAGACCTTTTACGGCCATTGCAGCGAATTCGTGGCCCAGGACGGAGCTTCCGTCCGCGCCGGTGAAACCTTGGCGTTGGTGGGCAGCACCGGTGATTCCACCGGCCCCCACATCCATCTGGAAATCCGGATCAACGGCGTAGCCCACGATCCTGCACGCATCCTGGAAAGCGTCTACAAGCATATGTAATATGTTTCACAATGGTGGTACTGTCAAAGTGAGGTGGCGCCTTGGAATTTACTTTTTTCCGATGTCGTATCCGTATCAGCGTCACGTTTGTCACACTGGTGGCCGTAACGGTCATTTTAGACACGTCCGGGATGGCGGTGTGGACCATTGGGTCGGCCTTTCTTCATGAGGCCGGGCATTTTTTGGCCTTTTCTCTTTTGGGTTCCCCCCCTGCTCAAGTGGAACTCCTTCCTTTTGGCATGCGCATGGAAACCTCCAAAGGCCTTTCTCTGGGATATGCCAAAGAAGCTCTGGCGTGTCTTGCCGGGCCTATGGTCAACCTTCTTCTTTTTCTTGTGTTCAGCATCCTTGGGAAAAGCTTGGGCCTCCAATGGATGGCGGTGCCGGCTGCCGTCAATCTGGTGCTGGGGGGATTCAACTTATTGCCGGTAGCCCCTTTGGATGGCGGGCAGACATTATTTTGTATTCTCTGTCTTTTCTTAGAAGAAAAATGGTCCAACCGTATTATCTGTGTGTTGTCGGTGATAGTACTGCTGCCGGTGTCCATTCTCTCCTTTACCATCATGCTGCGCAGCGGATTTAATATTACGCTGCTTGTCACCGTGACCTATCTCATCCTTTTGTTTGCCAAAAGCCAGCGGTATAGTCCGGGGATTCATGGTTGAATTTAGTCGTAGTTTCAGGTATCATAAAAGGAGCTTTTAAAATAGGACGTGAATTGACGCTATGAGTAGTTCCCCACTCTCCCCTTTAACAGAAAAGAAATCTGGCATCCGCACCAAGCATTTCTTGATTTTTCTCGGCATTGTCTTTGTGTTGTGGATTGTGTTTGCCTTTCTCTTTTTGGCCAGCAGCACCTACGCCAAAGATAAATTGGAGGACGGCGCCCGGGCTTATCTGGCTGAAGCGTCGGGCCAGGATCCCGCTTATGAAAACGCTTCCCTGGTGGACAGCCAAGACGACGGCAATTACATTTATGTCATCATGGAGTTAACCGATGGCCGTCACGCCTTTGTGTGCTTTGAGACCAATTGGAGCTCCTTGGGCCGTTACCAGCCCATTTCCGGACGCATCCCCTTGGTCAACGATCAGCAGTCGTCGGCCGACGTCCACACCTTTGTGTACAAAAAGGACGATATGTTGATTTACTCCATTTTCGGCCCCAATAAAACCAATTTGGAAGCCCTCAATATGTATGTCTACTCCTCCACCAACGGGCAGCTGCTGGACAGCAAGCAGTACGACACAGCCGGAGAGCCGTATCTTTTGTGTACTTATCGCGTCCGTGTCCACGACGAGACCGGTATCCAAATCAAAACCAATATTGACGATTTGATCGGATAAAAATTCCGTCAAGTAAGCTGAGGAAGGCGCTGTATCCTAATGCAGCGCCTTTTTTGTATCGTCGTACATTCGACAGGGATTGAAAACAACCGCTGTTTTTAGTATAGTTATAAGAAGATTCTCAATGAACCCACACTGTTTGGAGGTACTCATGCGCCAAGAAATTGATCGTATCCTTCCCCTTGTGCAAAAACCGGGCCGGTATTCCGGCGGGGAGCTTAACTGCATCCTCAAGGACCCGTCCCAGGTGAAGATGCGCATTGCCTTTTGTTTTCCCGATGTCTATGAAGTGGGGATGTCCCACCTGGGCATGAAGATTTTATACGGCCTTTTCAACCAGTCGCCGGACATTTGGTGCGAACGCGTCTTCGCCCCGTGGCCGGATATGCAGGAACAAATGGAGAAACATCAAATTCCCCTTTTCGCCCTGGAGAGCCGGGATGCCGTAGGACAGTTCGACTGGATCTGTTTTACCCTTCAGTACGAGCTGAGCTTCACCAATATTTTAAATATGATCCGTCTGGCCGGCCTGCCCATCCGGGCCCAGGACCGAGGCGACTTATGGCCTTTGGTCATCTGCGGCGGCCCTTGTGCCTGTAATCCGGAGCCTTTGTGCGACTTTGTGGACGCCTTCATCTTAGGCGAAGGTGAAGAGGTCAACATGGAAGTGGCGGAGCTTTACCTCAAGCACAAAGAGATGGGCAGCACCAAACAAGAATTTCTAAAAGCAGCCGCACAGATCCCCGGTGTGTATGTGCCGTCTTTGTACGACGTGTCCTACCATGAGGACGGCACCATCCAGGCGGTGACCCCTCTGGACGGCGCCCCCGCCAAGGTGTCAAAGCGCATTGTCAAGGATATGAGTTCCACTTACTACCCGGACAAATTTGTGGTACCCTACATCGAAGTGGTCCATGATAGGGCCATGACTGAGATTTTCAGAGGTTGTATCCGGGGATGCCGCTTCTGCCAGGCCGGGTTTATTTACCGTCCTGTCCGGGAAAAGAACGTACAGGTCATTGCGGAGCAGTCCCGGGCCCTGTGCGAATCCACCGGCTACGACGAGATTTCCCTAACCTCCCTCTCTACCAGCGACTATTCCCAGCTGAAGAAACTGCTCCCGGATCTGTTGCAATGGAGCGAGGACGAAAAAGTCAATTTATCCCTTCCTTCCCTAAGGGTGGACAATTTCTCACCTGAGCTCTTGGAACAGCTCAACAAAGTCCGCAAAAGCGGCTTGACCTTTGCCCCTGAGGCCGGCACTCAGCGTCTGCGGGACGCCATCAACAAAAATGTTTCCGAGGAAGAGATTATGCGCACCTGCCGCATCGCCTTTGAAGGGGGACATACGTCGGTCAAGCTGTACTTTATGCTGAGCCTCCCCACCGAGACGTTGGACGACGTAGCCGGCATTGCCCAGTTGGGCCAGCGCATTGTGGACCTCTATTACCGCAATCCCAATAAGCCAAAGGGCAAGGGCGTGCAGGTCACCATCTCCTGCGCCGTTTTTGTGCCCAAGCCCTTCACCCCCTTCCAATGGGAACCCCAGGATCCCATGGACGTGGTCAAAGAGAAACAAAAGCATCTGGTCTCCTCCCTAACCACCCGCAAAATCAACTGCAACTGGCACGACGCTGAGACAAGCTTCCTGGAAGCGGTGTTCGCCCGGGGAGACCGCCGGCTGGGCCGGGTTATGGAAGCGGCTTTTGACAAAGGCTGCACCTTTGACAGCTGGGAGGAATTCTTCCAGTTTGACAAATGGATGGAAGCCTTTGAGCAGTGCGGCATTGATCCTGCTTTTTACGCAAACCGCCGCCGCTCCTTTGACGAAGTGCTTCCCTGGGATCATCTGGACTACGGGGTGGACAAGTCTTTCCTCATCCGGGAGGCCAAAAAAGCCTACGAGAGCCAAACCACCCCCCACTGCCGCCTACAATGCTCCGGCTGCGGCGCCAATCGGTTGAAAGGAGGGCCTTGCTTTTGATGATTCCCATTCGGTTCTTTTTTGAAAAAAAGGGCGCTGCCCGTTTTATCTCCCATCTAGACGTCAACCGATGCATGGCCCGGGCTGTCCGCCGGGCCCATCTACCCCTGTGGTATACGGAGGGGTTTAATCCTCATCCTTATCTGACTTTTCCTCTTCCTTTGTCCCTGGGTGTCATCGGCCGAAGGGAACCTATGGATCTGCGTCTGGTGGAAGAGATAAATTTAGACGAGGCGGTAAAGCGCCTCAATGAACACATGCCGGAAGACGTCACCTTTTTGAGCGCCGCCCCTCCTGTGATGAAGGCCAAGGACATCGCCTGGGCCTCTTATGAGCTACATGCCCAACGGCAGGGACACACCGTTCACGAGACGGCGACGCTGCTTTCGGATGCACTATCCCGTCCTGCCCTCTGCGCCCTCAAGCGCACCAAAAAAGGCGGGCAGAAGGAAGTGGATGTAAAGCCCCACATCCGGTGCTTTTCTGTGGAGGAAGCGGAGGATTTCGTCCGTCTGCGCCTCGCATTGCCGGCCGGCACAACCGTCAACATCAACCCCACCTTGGTTCTCCAAGCGGTGGAAAATGCTACGGGCGTCGCCGTTGAAGCGCCCATCCTAATCCGGGATGGTATTTTTAACGCCGATTTGGAAGTTTTTGTTTAACGCATCTTGTTCTTGAAAGAAGGCATTTTTCATGGTCATCGACTTTCACACCCATGTATTCCCCGACAAAATCGCCGGGCGCACCATTGAGATCCTGGAGGGCAACTCCAATTTTAAAGCCGCCATCCCCGGAACGCTTGACGCATTGCTTTCCTCTATGGAGCGTGGCCACATTGATCATTCAGTGGTGTTGCCTATCGCCACCAAACCGTCTCAGACGGCTTCCATCCTGCGCTTCGCCGCTGAGATCGACAAGCTGCCCAACATCACCTCCTTTGGCAGCGTCCACCCCGACAGCGACGACCTGAAAGGGGACATCCGCCGTATCAAGGAGGCCGGGCTCAAAGGCATCAAATTGCATCCCGACTACCAGGGTTTCTTTATCGACGATTTGAAGGCAGTGCGCGCCATCGCTTTAGCGGCCGAGGAGGATTTGACCGTCATTGTCCACGCCGGGGAGGACATCGCATTTCCCGACGTCCACCACTGCACGCCCCAGCGCATCCGCCGCATCCTGCCTGACATCAAGGGCTGCCGTTTTGTTTGCGCCCATCTGGGCGGATGGCGGTATTGGGACGATGTGGAACGTTATCTCATGGACACCGACGTCTATATTGACACCTGTTTCACCTTCGGATGGTGTAAGGAAGAGCAGATTGTGCGCATCCTGAAAAATTTCAATCCTGACCGTATCCTGTTCGGCACCGACAGTCCCTGGGACGATCAGGGCAAGGCCGTGGAGCGTCTGATGTCCATCGGGCTTTCGGAGGAGTTACATTCCAAAATCCTGTATCAAAATGCCCAGCGTCTTTTAGGAATGCCGTCGCAGGCTGAATAGAATAACTGCATCAGCCAACGGGACATGCATGCAGATTTCAAGAAAGCATAGGCTGTGGGAATCTATCATCCCGCAGCCTTTTTCCCATTTGTTGAGCCACAAAAAGGAGGGGTTTTGTGCTTCATCTCATTTTAGGCCGGGCCGGATTTGGAAAAACTGCCCGTATCCGCCAGGAGATCGTCTCCCTAGCTAAGGACGGTAAGCAGCAATTGATGCTTTTAGTTCCAGAACAGTTCTCGTTTGAGAGCGAGCGGGCTCTCCTCACACAATTGGGAGCCAAATTGGCTCAAAGGGTTCAAGTGGTCAGTTTTACCCGTCTTGCCCAGCGTCTGCTACAACAGGAAGGTGACATCCCCGGCAGGCGATTGGACGACAGCGGCCGGACTATGCTTATGAGTATGGCCCTCTCCCAGGCGCAGGATCATCTGACGGTCTACCGTCCGCAAGCCCAAACCCCCGGCATGATGGAAGCCATGCTTTCGGCCTCGGCGGAATTTAAAATGTGCGGTATTTCGCCGGATCAGTTGTCATCCGCTTCCCAAACCTTATCAGGTCCCTTGCGCTCCAAGGTGTCCGATCTGTCGGCAGTGTTGTCCCTCTACGACGCCTTGATTTCCCAAAGCTATGTGGATCCTATGGATGACCTCACCCATTTGGCCCACCTTCTTTTGCAAAAGCCCCTGCTGAAAGGATGGACTGTCTTTTTGGATGGGTTCAATGGGTTTACTGGCCAGGAATGGCTGGTACTGCGGCAGATGATGGGGCAGGTTTCCGACCTGTGGGTTCCCCTGTGCGCCGACCGGTTGGATCATCCCGACAATGGAACCGAACTGTTTTCCCCAGTGGCTGATACAGGAAGACGTCTGCGTCACATGGCCAAAGAGATGGAAATTCCCATAGCCTCTCCTATTTATTTGGATGGGCCTCTGCGCTTTGCCTCCCCTTGTTTGAAAGAATTAGAGAGCAGCGTATTTCGGTATGATTCCCTCCCCTGTGAATCCGATGCCTCAGCCATTACCCTTTATGAAGCCTCCGATCCCTTTGAGGAATCGGATTTTGTAGCCCGGTCTATCCGCCGCCTGGTCCGGGAAGAGGGACTACGGTATCGGGATATCGCCGTCATCACCCGTTCCATGGATCCTTATTTGGGCATCCTGGACGAAACCATGAAGCGATACGGCATCCCCTGTTTTGCCGACCGGCGGATAGAGGTTTCCTCCAAGCCCTTGCCCCAGGCGGTGCTGTCGGCGTTGGAAGCGGTGAGCAACCGATGGGATACCGGTTCCATCCTTCGTGCCTGCAAAACCGGTATGATGGGGCTTTGCGCTGAGGACGTCGCACGGCTTGAAAACTACGTTTTGCTCTGGAAGATCTCCGGCCCTCGTTGGCTGGAACCTTGGCAGGGCAATCCTCGTGGTTTTGTGGATGAAGAAACGCCGGAGGACATCCTGGCTTTGGAGGCTATCAACGGTCTCCGCGAGAGGATTATAGCCCCTCTTGCCTCTCTAGCACAGCGTTTAAAAGGAGACGGCGCTCAAATGGCCAAAGCGGTGTGGAACTTTCTTGAGGACATCGCCGCGCCTGAAACTTTACGGGTCATGGTGGAGAATCTGGAAGCCAGGGAGGAACATCAGGCGGCCGATGAACTCAACCGCTCCTGGGATTCCTTCATCGGCCTTTTGGATCAAGCGGCTGATACCCTATCCCACTTTGAAATGACGGTCCCACGTTTTCGGGAGTTGCTTCAACTGGCTCTGTCCACCTGTGATTTAGGGCATATTCCACAGGGACTGGACCAGGTTGCATTGGGCAGCGCCGACCGGATGCGTCCCTCCGATGTGAAGGTGGTCTTTTTGATAGGAGCCAATGAGGGGGAATTTCCTGCTTCTGCCCCGCCGTCCGGCCTGCTGGGGGACAGCGATCGCAGGCAGCTTATAGCCTGCGGTCTCCCTCTGTCGGACACGGCGCAACAGCGAGCGTGCGAAGAACAATTTTTAGCCTATACTTCTTTAGCAGTCCCTTCCCATCGGCTCTATGTCAGCTGCACCCGTCAGAATTTTTCCGGAGAGAGCTCTCTTCCTTCCTCCCTTTTCTCAGAAATCCGCCGGTGTTTTCCTTCCCTTCCCATCCATACCCTTTCCCCCGACCTAACCGAACGAGTGGAATCGGAATCTCCCGCCTTCGACCAATTAGCCGCCCACTTTAACGATAACACTCCTCAAGTTCTCTCTCTGAGGGATTATTTTTCTTGTTCCCCTCAATGGGCCTATCGGTTGGAATCCTTAACCCGCGCCGCCGATAGGACGCCCATTGTCTTTCATCACCCTGAAAAATCAAAAGCGCTGTTTGGGGCATCCATGCGCCTGTCCTCTACCCGGATTGAACAGTATCATCTCTGCCGGTTTGCCTATTTTTGCAAATACGGGATGCAGGCCAATGTCCGCCGGCCGGCTGAAGTGGACGCTTTGGAATACGGATCCATGACTCACTTTTTGTTGGAGCATCTCCTATCCCAATTTACCGCCGATGCCTGGGAAGCACTTCCTACAGACCAGCAGCTTTCCAATATTGAAATGCTGACCGACCAATACGTACGCACCCATCTAGGCGGTTGGGAGGATAAAACGTCCCGTTTTAAGGCACTTCTCAAACGCTTCACCCGTTCCTGCTTAGCCTTAGTCCAACATCTGTTTACCGAATTGGCACAAAGCGCCTTCGTGCCTGTGGATTTTGAATTGTCAGTGGGGCCAAACGGACAAGTTCCCCCCTACACTTTGGCTCTTCCCGGCGGGCAACGCATCCAGGTTGAGGGAAAAATCGACCGTGTAGATGTTATGGAGCAGGACGGCATATCCTATGTCCGAGTTGTGGACTACAAAACCGGCGTGAAAAAATTCCGGTTGTCCGACATTCTTGCCGGGCTCAATATGCAGATGCTGATCTACCTAATCGCCCTTTGGAAAAATTCCAGTAGGTATGGTTCTGTTATTCCCGCTGGTATTCTTTACATGCCGGCTTTGGAGTCGGCTGTGGATCTGGACCGCCACGCCGATGATAAAACGTTGGCCTCCAAAAAAATGGCCGGATTCAAAATGAACGGCCTTGTGTTGGATGATCCTGCGGTCGTCCAAGGAATGGAGCCCGGCGCCAAGGGAATCTTTATCCCGGTAAAGGCCCTCAAAAACGGCGGA
>CALCVR010000269.1 GCA_937905915.1 uncultured Eubacteriaceae bacterium | reverse complement strand
GGATCCCGTCTTCTGTGTCACAGATCTGCTTCCTCATCTGGCCAATGAACAGATGAAACGCACCCTGAATGAGGGGATCAAGGGAGAAGAGCTCAACATCTTGGTGGGGTCCCGTCCTTTTAAAGATGATAAGGCGTCTGAACTGTGCAAGCTCAACATCCTGCGTCTGCTCAATGAAAAATACGGTATGACGGAGGAGGATTTCCTGTCGGCCGAACTGGAGCTGGTTCCGACCTATAAAGCTAAGGACGTGGGCTTTGACCGCAGTCTCATCGGCTCCTATGGCCAGGACGACCGGGTGTGCGCCTATACCGCCCTTACCGCCACTTTAGAATGTGAGCATCCGGAGTACACCGCCGTTACGGTACTGACCGACAAGGAGGAAATCGGTTCGGACGGCAACACCGGCCTTAACTCTGCCTATTTACAGTATTTTATCCAGTCTTTGGCCGATGCCGAGGGAGTGCCATACTACCAGGTGCTGAGCCATTCCCAGTGCCTGTCGGCCGACGTAAACGCCGCCTTTGATCCCACTTGGCCGGACGTGATGGATCCCCGCAACTGCGCCAAGGTCAACTACGGCGTGGTGGTGACCAAATACACCGGCGCCCGTGGGAAGTCAGGGACATCCGACGCCTCGGCGGAATTTGTCGGAAAGATACGG
Organism: uncultured Eubacteriaceae bacterium; assembly: GCA_937905915.1. GTDB lineage: Bacteria > Bacillota > Clostridia > Oscillospirales > Acutalibacteraceae > Solibaculum. Next base: position 2,621 of record CALCVR010000269.1, on the reverse strand, counting down.
CGCTTGTTTGATCAGAAGGGCGTCAAATGGCAGACCGGAGAGCTGGGGAAAGTAGACGCCGGCGGCGGCGGGACGGTGGCCATGTTCATCGCTGCCCTCAACGTGGACGTTGTGGATGTGGGCGTACCGGTTTTGTCTATGCACGCGCCCTTTGAAGTGGTGTCAAAAATCGACGTCTATATGGCTCACAATGCCTTCAGTGCCTTTTTTGCCGACGGCCAATAGGAATCTTGACGCAAGAAGGGGAAAAGTGACGCTTTTCCCCTTGCAATTGAGGACAGTACATGGTATAATAATTCGGCAAAATACCAGAACACACGTAAGGCTGTTTGACGCGCTGGTGCTTTTCGATTGAAAGGTGCGCGGCAGTGGAAAGGCCTTGCGGAGGTAACAACCAAAGGAGGATTTTTTTCAATGGCAGTTGTATCTATGAAACAGCTTCTCGAAGCAGGCGTCCACTTCGGTCATCAGACCCGTCGCTGGAACCCCAAAATGGCTCCCTACATCTTCACCGAGCGCAACGGTATCTACATCATTGATTTGCAGAAGACTGTCCGCAAGCTGGAGGAAGCCTATATGTTCGTCCGTGAACTGGCTGAAAACGGCGAGACCATCCTGTTTGTCGGCACCAAAAAGCAGGCTCAGGAGTCCATCCGCGATGAAGCTCTGCGCGCCGGCGTCCATTATGTCAACGCCCGCTGGCTGGGCGGTATGCTCACCAACTTCCGCACCATCCGTCAGCGCATCGATCGTCTGACCCAGCTGCGCCGCATGGAAGAGGACGGTACTTTTGACGCCCTCCCCAAAAAGGAAGTCATTAAGCTCAACCTGGAAATTGAACGTTTGGAGAAATTCCTCGGCGGCATCAAGGAAATGAAGAAGCTTCCGGGCGCTCTGTTTGTGGTTGACCCCAGAAAAGAAAAGATCGCTGTTTCCGAAGCCAAGAAGCTGGGTATCCCGGTTGTGGCTATTGTGGACACCAACTGCGATCCCGATGAGATCGACTATGTTATCCCCGGTAATGACGACGCTATCCGCGCTGTCAAGCTGATCTCCGCTACTATGGCCAACGCTTACCTGGAAGGCAAGCAGGGCGAACAGGATGCTGCGGAAGAAGAGCAGGCCGAGGAAGAAGCTCCCGCTGCGGAATAAGATTTGTAGGTGAAATGCCCGCGCCTTCAAAAGCACGGGCATTTTTTTAGAAACTATACTGATACAGGATATGGAGGAATAGAAGTATGGCTTTTACTGCCAAGGATGTAGCCGCTCTGCGTGAGAAGACCGGCTGTGGTATGATGGACTGCAAAAAGGCACTGACCGCTTCCGAAGGTGATATGGAGAAGGCTCTTGAGTTCCTGCGTGAGAAGGGCTTGGCTGCTGCCGCTAAAAAATCCGGACGTATTGCCGCTGAAGGCATTGTGTACGCTACTGTGGATCAGTCCAAAAAGGCTGGCGTAGTGATCGAAGTTAACTCCGAAACCGACTTCGTCGGCAAGAACGCTGAATTCCAGGCTTTTGTCGCCAAATTGGCCGAAATCGTCATCGATCAGAATCCGGCTGATGTGGACGCTCTGATGGGCTTGAAGCCCGCTGGTTCCAATGAGACAGTGGAAGAGATGCTGCGTGAAAAGATCCTCACCATTGGCGAGAACATCAAGATCCGTCGGTTTGCCCGTCAGGAAGGCGATGTCGCTACCTACATTCACGGCGGCGGCCGCATCGGCGTTATGGTTAATTTTGAGGCCCAGAATGTGGACACTTCCGACGCTAAGTTTGCCGAGATGGCAAAGGACGTCTGCATGCAGATCGCCGCTCTAAATGCCGCTTACATTGATCGTGATTCGGTTGCGCCCGAAGTCATTGAGAAAGAGCGTGAGATCCTCATCGCCCAGATTAAGAACGATGAGAAAAACGCTAAGAAGCCTGAAAACATCATCAAGAAGATGGTGGACGGCCGTATTGGTAAATTCTATGAGAACAACTGCTTGATCGATCAGGCATTTGTTAAGGACAGCGCTATGACCGTTGGCCAGTACATTGATAAAGTCGCTAAGGAATTGGGCGGCGTAATCAGAGTGAAAGAAATGGTCCGCTTTGAGAAAGGCGAAGGTCTTCAGAAGCGTGAAGACAACTTCGCCGATGAAGTTGCCAGCATGATGAAATAAGGGATTAAGATAGGCTAATTGTAAAAAAATGGGCTTGCTCTATAAGGGAGTAAGCCCACTTTTTTACGATAAAATGAAAAGTAGACAATCAAAAGTTCCAGGGATTTGGATGCAATTATGTCAATATCCTGTAAAAATCACTAGGAAGACAATAGAAAATTATAAGGAGCGGTTTTGGTTTGTGGGCTTTACAGAGTTGGTGGAATATAGTAAAATAGGATAAAATAGAGTTAAAGGGATGTTAGACGGATGAAACCGATTTATAAAAGAATTTTGTTAAAACTCAGTGGAGAAGCCTTAGCCGGTAAGCAAAAAATGGGTTTGGATTATGATGTTGTTCTGGATATCTGTAGCGCCGTCAAAAAGGTGGCTGATATGGGCGTGGAAGTGGGCATCGTCGTAGGCGGCGGTAACTTCTGGCGGGGCCGGTCGAGCGGGAAAATGGATCGCACCCGC
>CALCVR010000268.1 GCA_937905915.1 uncultured Eubacteriaceae bacterium | reverse complement strand
TCTCCACTATCGATCTGGTCAGCGCTGGACATATTTTCATCAACGGTCAGGACATTACGGAAATTTCAGAAAAACATCTGGCCCGGTTCCGCCGGGAAAATCTAGGATTTGTCTTCCAGGACTTCAATCTGCTGGATACCTTGACCATCCGGGAAAATATCGCCCTGGCTTTGACCATTAACCGCTGTCCTATTTCTCAAGTGGATCCCTCTGTAGAGCAGGTGGCAAAACAGCTGGGCATTTCGGATATCCTTGAAAAATTCCCCTACCAAGTTTCAGGAGGACAAAAACAGCGGTGCGCTTGTGCCAGGGCCATCGTCACCCATCCACAGCTCATCCTGGCCGACGAACCCACCGGCGCCTTGGACTCCAAATCGGCTCAGATGCTGCTGGAGACCATCTCCTCTATGAACACCCAAATGTCCGCCACCATCCTGATGGTAACTCATGACGCTTTTTCCGCCAGTTACTGCCAACGCATCCTATTCCTCAAAGACGGACGCATCTTTAATGAAATTCTGCGTGGAGATAAATCCCGCCGCCAATTTTTCAACGAGATTCTAGACGTCATGGCTCTGTTGGGAGGTGACCTCTCCGATGTACGCTAAATTGGCCCTTCGCAACGCCAAACGCAGCGCTCGCGATTATCTCATTTATTTTATCACCATCGTCATGACCATGGCCCTTATCTTCGCCTATAATCTCATGCTTTTTTCCAAAGATATCCGAAGTCTCAGCTCATCCATGGAAAGCATGACCCAAATCATCGGCATGGTCACCGCTATGGTGGTATTGATCACCGGTTGGCTGATCCATTATACCACCCGGTTTATCCTCCAACGGCGAAGCCGGGAATTCGGCACCTATTTGCTCCTGGGGATGGAGAAACCTGTAATCAGTCGGATGTTCCTTGTGGAAAACCTGATCATCGGCCTTGTGGCTCTGTTGTGCGGCATGGCATTGGGGGCTTTGCTTTACCAGATATTTGCCTCCATCATCATGAATCTATTCGGCAGTCCTTACCGTATTTCTCTTTTTCTCTCCCCTGGGGCTATTCTTCTCACCCTTGCCTATTTTTTGATTATCTACCTCTTTGTGCTGTGGCGTAGCCGCCGTACCTTCCATAAGTCCCGCATCTACGATTTTATGTACGCCGACAAGCGCAATCAGGATGTAAAACGCCTCCACCCCGCTTTATCCGGTTTTTTTATGCTCCTGTCCATAGCCGCTTTGGCCTCCGGCATATGGGTTCTATCCTTTCTTTTAGATTCTGCTTGTATGCAGCAGTATATCGCATGGCTCTATGCCCCTGTTTTTTGGTTGTTCGTCGGTGTAATTTTATTGGTCCTGGGGATCTATGGTTTTTCCATGACCCTTTCCTCTTTTCTCCTGCTTGTGCAGAAACATTGGAAATCCCTGCGGTACAAGGGCCTAAATCTCTTTCTTCTGCGCCAGACCACTTCTAAGGTTAAAACCAACGGTTTTATCATGGGCAGCATCTCCTTATTGTTAACCGTTATGCTGCTCTCTGTATGCAGTGGATTCCTCTTTAATTCCACCTATCAATTTATGGTGGAATCCGAGTCTCCGTTTGATGTACTGCTTTACTATGAAGGTTCGGAAAAGGTGGATTTCTCTCCCGCTGTAGAAGTTGTAGAACGGGATACTCAGATGGAGAATTCAGTGTCCTATCAGCTCTATGAATCCGGGCAATCGGATATAGCGCATATTTTGACCGACAAGTCCAATTACCTTCAACAATTTTCTTATTCCCCGCCCTATGATTTATGTATGTCCATTTCCACGTATAATCGTCTTTGTTCGATGTTGGGCCGCCCTACCGTGCAGCTTGGGGACAATCAATACGCCGTCCATACCGAGACCGCTATCTACCAGCAAACCCTTCGGGAGTATCTGCCGGACAACCCTCTCCAGATTGGCGGAACGGATTTATCCTTCTCCGATGCCTTTTGTTTTCCCTTTGCCCAGTGGGCTCCCAATGGATTTGGATTTGTCATCCTTGTGCCGGATCATGTGTGCGAGACCCTAAAAGCTTACTCCTCCTCCATGGCCTTTTGTACCGTCCATCCCGCTCCAGTGGAGCTTCGGAATCAGCTTTACAAGATGCGTGAATCCCTTACCCATCAGGATGGTTCTTTTATCCGGCCAGGATACTTTTTCCCCATTGTCCAGTCCTATTCCATGGATCACAATCGCTCGGTATACACTATCCTATCCTTTGCGGTATTCTATCTGGGCATTGTGCTGATCTTTATCTGTGCCACCATCTTGGCCATCCAGCAGCTTAGCGACGCCGCCAAATACCGCTACCGTTACGACATCCTTCACAAAATGGGGGTCAGTGAAAAACAAATCGGCCGTCTTATTTTCCGTCAGCTTGCCCTGTATTTTGGCATCCCTCTTATTTTACCGGTCTGTCTGTGTATTCCCTTGACCGCCATCATCAACGGGGCCTTTTCCACCATGCTCAGTTCTCCTTGGACGGCATATTGGTGTTTGCTCATTACCTTTGTGCTTTTCCTGCTGATTTATCTATGTTACTTTGCAGCTACCTTGGTCAGCTTTAAACGAGGCATCTTATCGGAAAAACGCTGATTATCCCTTTTTCTATGGCAAAAAAACAGTAATCGAGAGAATTTTAAACATTTTCCCGATTACTGTTTTTTCTTTTGGGCAAGATAATGGAAGACGTTATTTTTTACCCGTCTCTTTGTCCTCTTGTTCTTTCAGGGCGGCAAAGATCCGCTGAGCCGCTATCCGGCGTGCAGCCGCTTCTATGGTCAACTCCAGTGCCAAATGCATCAGATGGGAGGAATCTTCCTTCTCTTGCCGCAAAGATTCTCTCATATGGGTAGATACCTGGGCAAAACAGCCGTCCAGCATATCGCACAGATCATCATGAAATTCCGGGCGTTTCTCCTCCGGCACCTGCCTAAGCAGCAAAGCGATGTCAGGGATGGGAAGCACCGGTTTGAGGGTGCACACCGTGAGCAAATCGGCCAGATGCCTCTTCTGATACTTCTTCCCCTTGGGGCGAGGTACTAAACCGTCCTTGACATAATTGTTGATCATGGAGGAGGTAATTCCCTTTTCATCCTTTTGTTTCAAGGATGTAAGCTGCCGGTCTAGATAGGTGATAACCTGATCCATATACAATTCCAAATCGGGCAGCTGATCCCAGCGGGCCAGATGATTGTGTTCCATCTGATCAAGCCACTGGGTGAGATCGGACAATCTAGGTTCCATAGTCTCTCCACCTCTTATCGATTTCTATTAATGAAAATAGTATAAACAATTTAAAACAAATTCGCAAACCACTTGACATTGTTTTTGCAATAGTTTAATATAGTATTATAAACTATATCACGAGGTGATTATTATGAGCAACATCAGCTATAACCTTTCTATGTGGGGAGATTCCGTGCTGCGGGGTGTTATTCTGGATGAGAAAAGAGGCCGCTATACCACATTGAAAAATCGTGATATGGAAACCTCTCTGGAAAATATGGGAATCCAGGTTAACAACTGTTCCCGATTCGGATACACCGCCCCCCGTGCCAAGAATCTGCTGCTGCACACCCTGGAGGACGGCTATCGCTGCGACGCCGTCATGCTGGAGTACGGCGGCAACGACTGTGACTTCAACTGGGCTGAAGTGGCCGCCAATCCGGAACAAGATCACTTTCCCAACACCTCTTTGGAGGAATTTGAAAAGTGCTACATCGAGATGATCGAGGCCCTGCAAAAACAGAATATTAAGCCCATTCTGCTGACCCTTCCCCCTCTGGACGCCGTGCGCTATCTCAACTGGATCACGCGAAACGGCCTGAGCCGCGACAATATCTTAAAATGGCTGGGGGATGTGTTTCGCATCTACCGGTTCCACGAGCGGTATTCCATCGCCGTCAGCCATTTGGCCAAGCGGTATGGCTGTCCCCTGCTGGATATCCGCGACGCCTTCCTTTCCCATCCCGACTGTTCCGAGCTCATGTGCGCCGACGGCATCCATCCCAACGAAAAGGGCCATCAGGTGATGGACAAGGCCATGCTGCAATTCGCCAGCCAAATGTGCTGACGCCGTCTCAAAACTAGAAAGCCATTCTGAACCCGGCATTTTTCATCCCCTCCTTGCATACCATTGTGCAGGAGGGGTATTTTTGTGGGATAAAATACCCGTAGAAATCGGCGGGCCGCTCGCCGCAAAAGCGGCAGCCGCAGCACAAGCCCGGAAATGCTCCACATGGGGAGATTTTTCCTTCTCGTTGGTGCGCGGACAGCTGGGAGGGGTCTTATGAAATTTATCGTGTTAGGCAAAAAGCATCTCATCGCCCTGGGGTTGGTGCTGCTGGTGGGCGTATTTGTGCTGCTGGCCGCGGCCCAGGGAATCTCCCAATCGGCGGCCGCAGGGGGGCGTCCCATGGGCGGGACGGGTCCTTCCCTCTCTTCCTCCAGCCAGCCGGGGATTTCATCGCCCGTCAGCTCCAATCCTACGCCTCAAACTGGTATAAATTCAGCCAATGGTTCATAAACATAAATATCTTGTGAGGATGAGATGGTGAGCAGCTATGTTTTATGTAATTCGCAAAAAACATCTGGTAATCGCGCTGATCTGCTGCCTGCTGGTGGTGGGGGTCCCGCTGGCGGTCACACAGTTTGGGGGACAGACGGTGGCCACGGCGGCGGACAATTCCAACTGGGGCCTCAGCTTCCAGGAAAACGGCAAAACTCCTATCGGCAACGCTTCTTCGGAAGATCTCAGGAAGGTAAACGCCTACTACGCCGGACCATCCGACCAAAAGGTCATTTACCTGACCTTTGACGCCGGCTATGAAAACGGCTACACCCCCGCTATTCTGGACACCTTAAAAAAACACAACGTCAAAGCCGCCTTTTTTGTGGTGGGCAATTATATTGAAACCAGCCCGGACCTGGTCAAGCGCATGGTGGAGGAAGGACATATTGTGGGCAACCACACCTATCATCACCCCGACATGTCCAAGATCGCCGACCCTACCTCCTTCCAGAAGGAGATGGTATCCTTAGAGGAGCTTTATAAAAATACCACCGGGCAGGAGATGCCCAAATACTACCGGCCGCCTCAGGGAAAATACAGCCAATCCAATCTGCAAATGGCCAACGAGATGGGGTATAAAACCGTATTTTGGAGCCTTGCCTATGTGGACTGGTACGTGGATAAACAGCCCACTCCGGAAGAGGCCTTCCAAAAATTAATCCCCCGCATCCACCCCGGCGCCGTAGTCCTTTTGCACAGCACCTCCAAAACCAACTGCGATATCTTAGATGAGCTCTTAACCAAATGGGAGGCCGAAGGCTATACCTTCGGAACATTGGATCAATTGTGTGTGTAACGCTTTATCCCCTAAAAAAATCCCCTGCGCCCATACTATGCGGACGCAGGGGATTTTTTCTATTTTGAAATGGGAAGATGAATCGCCTTATTGGTCTCCCAACGCTTTGTGAAGGA
>CALCVR010000267.1 GCA_937905915.1 uncultured Eubacteriaceae bacterium | reverse complement strand
AAAACAAGGCTCGTCAACGGAATTCCCCAGGATTCTCAAACAAAGAATCCTACTTTGGATAAAAGAGACCCGTTTTCCCGGGATGATTTCCCTTTTCTTTTTGCATCCAATTCCTATTGTCTTTCTTTTTGGCATTTTTTGAAACAATGGACTGAAAAAATCTGCCGATTTGCTTTACTTTTTCTCAAAAAATTGTTACTATGGTTTTGATTTTGAAATCTTTTTGTAACTATTTTATCTCTCACTTTGTGCCTTGAGAGATATTTTCTATTCTTGAGGAGGTTCCTTATGAGAAAAAAGATCCTTGCGTTGTTGATGGCCGTCCTGCTTGTTTGCACCGTCATTGGAGGCGCCACGGTTTTTGCCTCTAGTCAAGAGGTTTCCATTCCTGACCCCATCTTAAAATCAGCCATCTGTAGCCAATTGGGGATTTCCTCCAGCTCCAAAGTCACTGTTTCACAGATGAAAAAACTGGAAGGGCTGGCAGTTCAGAACAAGTCCTCTTTAAAGAGCCTGGAGGGGTTGGAAGCAGCCGTCAACCTACAGAGGCTTTACGTGGACAATTGCTCCATTACCTCTACCGCTCCTCTGGCCGGCGCCGCCAGTCTGGAAGTCGTGAATCTCTCCGGCAATCCCATTTCTGACATCAGCGGCCTGTCGGGCCTTGAGAACCTCCAACACGTCTATCTGGCAGACACCGGTATCTCGGATTTAAACCCTCTCTTGGGCTCCAAAGACGCCCTTATGGTGCTGGATGTGGCCCGCACCCAAGTGGAAGATTTTTCTCCTCTTTCCTCTCTCCAGAAGCTGACCATGTTGGATGTATCGGACAATGCTAATGTTTCTTCGGCTCCTTTGAGTGATTTAACAGGGCTCAATCTCCTATTTGCCAAAAACTGTTCTTTGACTTCGGTGGAATCGTTTGCATCCCTCAACCACCTTACCCGTTTGGATCTGGATCACAATCAAATCTCGGATATGTCCTCCTTGGCTTCCCTGCCGGGCATCCGGGAGCTGTATCTCTCCGGCAATCCTCTTACCGATTCAGAACGCAACCAAGCCGCTTTGGATGCCCTAAATAATTTGGGAACCAAGGTGGTCCACGACCAGCTCATCCCCTCAGACAATAACGCAGATCCTGAACCGGAAGATCCTTCCCTAAGCAGCGAGGTTTATGTCCTGGATGCTTCCAAAAAGACCGTTACCAACATCACTCCCGGAACAACCGCAGCCGATTTTTTAAACGGTTTTGAAAGCACAGGCTCCCTCCGTTTGGTGGACGCCGACGGGCAGGAGGTAACCGGCACTGTTGGCACCGGCATGGTATTGCAATCCACCGATCTGGAAGAACAGTATACGGTGGTTCTCTACGGCGACGTCACCGGCGACGGTCTCATTAACATTGCCGATCTAGTGGGCGTACAGCAACACATTCTAGGGGAAAGCGCTTTAACCGGCGCAGCTTTACAAGCCGGCCATGCCGCCCGCTCTGTAGAAGCTTCTCCAGAGGAAACCCTTAATATTACCGATTTAGTGGCCATCCAGCAGCATATCCTGGGCGACGCCCTAATCCAGCAAAAATAACGAAGAAGGCCTGTGAGTCTGATGAAAAAATCCATCCGGGCTATCGGTTGGTCGGTAGTTCTCTGTCTCTTATTTGCCTTGACGCCTGTTCTTCCTGCATCAGCGGCAAGCAGCGCCACCCTGTCGGTCTCCTCCACCCAGCTGTCCCCTGGCGATACTGTGACGGTAACGGTGGGGTATACCAGCAGCGAACCTCTGCGTGGGGCGGATATCACAGTAAAATATCCGTCTGATATTTTTGAATATTCCAGTCACTCGTTTTCCGATTCTGACAATATCTCTGGCAGTAAAGCGCCTAAAAACGATACCCTTCAGTTTGTCTCTTGGTATCACACCCCCGGTTCTTCGGGACAAAAGTCTCAAACATTGGGTACCATTACCTTAAAGGTAAAAGATTCCCCTGCCGCTTCCGGGGAGATTGCTATCACCAAAGCCGAAGGCAGCAGCGGAACAACCAGCAAATTGGTTTTCTTAAGCACCACTTCCGTGACGGTTTCCACCCAAAAAGAGGAGGCGCCGCCGGAAGAGCAGCCGTCTCAGCCGGAGCAGCCTCCCCAGCCAGAAGAAGAGTTCTCTAATCTATTGTCTTCCCTGACCGTTTCCAATGCCGCCTTATCCCCAGCTTTTGACCCGGATCATCCGGCCAGCAGTTATTCCTGCAGCGTCCCCTATGAGGTGGAATCCCTGGATATTAAGGCTGTTCCCGTTGACCAGAGGGCTTCGGTTTCCATCCAAAACAATAAGCTCAAAGCAAGCGGTGTCACCAATGTGACGGTGACGGTAGTTCCTGCCCCTGGCAGTGGTTTAGAGAAGCGGCATTATACCATTGCCGCCACCCGCGCCGCCCCTCCCGACGCCCCTGCGCTGGATACGCTGGAAATTCCGGGCATCCAGCTTTCTCCTGATTTTTCGCCCGATGTTATGGATTACCACTGTCAGGTATCCTATGAAACCACAGCGCTGGATATAAACGCCGTTTGTTCTGATCCGGATGCTATTGTGGAACTCAGTGACTTAAGCCTAGCTTCTGAAGGCGTGACCGATATCACCGTCACGGTTTCCAAAGAGGGGTATCATCCACGGGTTTATACCATTTCGGTCACGAAACGGGATGCCCATTCCAGCAGGCTCAAAACCTTGTCCATTGTAGAGGCTGATTTGTCCCCCTCTTTTGAGGAGCAAAATGAACCGGGTTCCATCTTCGCCTGTACGGCGCCTTACGAGACGGAATCCCTTCACATTACCGCCGTTCCAGAGGACAGCGCCGCCACCATCCAGATTGAAAATAATATCCTTATCCCGGGCTCTACTTCCCGCATCACCATCACCGTTTCCTGCGAGGATCAGGAGGACAGCGTCTATTATATCGACGCTACCCGTTTAGCCCAGTCCTCTGATGAGAAAGAAGAGGAGGATTCTTCTGCTTCCTCGTCGGCCGGTACGATGCAGTTGATTGGAGCTGTAGCTGTGATTTTAGCCGGCGCGGCCATTGGAATTGTTTTATTCCTGTTTTATCTGAGACGAAATTCCTTTAAGAAATAACCGCACAAAGCACCTGTGTTGTTTTTTGATACAACGCAGGTGTTTTCCTATCTCAACACGATATCATAACCGAGGAGGGGAAGCGTTATGGACCCTGTTAAAGTGAGCCGTTTCATCAGCTGTATTTTACGGCACAAACCGGAAATCATCGGCATTACATTGGATGAACACGGCTGGGCCAATGTGGAGGAACTCATCAAAGGCGTCAATCAAAAATATCCGCTGGATATGAAGCTGCTAAAAGAGATTGTCAGGGCCGACGACAAGCAGCGGTATTCCTTTAACGAGGATCAAACATTAATCCGGGCCAATCAGGGCCATTCGATCCCTGTAGACGTGGAATTGGAGAAAATAGAACCGCCTTCTTTCCTTTGGCACGGCACTGGGGAAAAATATGCGCCGTCCATTGAGGCGCAAGGCTTGATCCCCAAATCCCGGCTGTACGTGCATCTATCGCCGGATGAAGATACTGCCCGGAAGGTGGGGAGTAGGCATGGAATACCAGTCCTCTACCGTGTCTTAAGCGGGGATATGTGGAAGGACGGCTTTGCTTTTTACCGCTCTGTAAACGGCGTCTGGCTCACGAAAAAAGTTCCCCTGGCCTATCTCCAGAGGGAATCGTCCCCGATGTAATGGGACGTCTTTTCTAAAGCCCCTATGCGGCACATCAAAAATCGAGAGGAGAAGAGGATCGCAGATGAAAAAATGGTACGATGAGGAATATCAATTTGAGATCGAGGTAACCGGTTTTCTCCGCGGTGACCGGCCAGAACGATATTGCCGGAACGGCGAGGAAATCGGGGACAAGTATACCTGTACCTACGGATGCCCCGTCAATGCTAACGGCCAAGGTATTTGCTCCAAGGTCATGATGATCCTGTTCCCTATTATGGAGGCTGTCCGAAGCGGCGGGGATTTGGAGAATCTCGGTGGCAGCGGCCCCTATACAAAAGATATTGTGTGCCCCGACGGCTGCGTCATGTTCCGGCTGACTGCAAACAAGCTGGGAAATGAAAACTTCTTCAAAGGCAAATTTTTTCTCTAAGATTCCTTAACTATGACAAAACCCCCGCCTAGGCTAAAAGCCACAGGCGGGGGGTTTGTTTTACTGATCGAAGTAACCTGCCGGTTAAAATACCAGCTTGTCCTCAATCCAGGAAACCAGTTGATCGATGGCCACACGCTCTTGGACCATGGTATCCCGGTGACGGATGGTGACACAATGATCCTCTAAGCTGTCAAAATCATAAGTGAGGCAGAAGGGGGTGCCGATCTCGTCCTGACGGCGGTACCGCTTGCCGATGGAACCGGCATCGTCGTAATCCACCATAAAATGCTTGCAGAGCAGCTGATAAACCTCCTGTGCCTTCTCTCCCAGCTTCTTGGAAAGAGGCAGCACAGCGGCTTTAAAGGGCGCCAGGGCGGGATGCAGGCGCAGCACCGTGCGCACATCGTTCTTTTCAGGGTCCACCACTTCTTCATCATAGGCATCGCACAGGAAAGCCAAGGCCACCCGATCGGCTCCCAAGGACGGCTCAATGACATAAGGAACGTACCGTTCGTTTGCCTCCTGGTCAAAATATTCCATGCTCTTGCCGGAATGATTTTGATGCTGGGTCAAATCGAAATTGGTACGGTCGGCAATGCCCCACAGCTCGCCCCAGCCGAAGGGGAAGAGGAATTCAAAGTCGGTGGTGGCGTTGGAATAGTGGGAAAGCTCCTTCTGCTCGTGATCGCGCAGACGGAGGTTCTCCTCCTTCATGCCAAGGCTCAGGAGGAACTGTTTGCAATAGTCCTTCCAATAGGCAAACCATTTCAGATCAGTGCCGGGCTTGCAGAAGAATTCCAGCTCCATCTGTTCAAATTCCCGGGTACGGAATACAAAGTTTCCGGGGGTAATCTCATTGCGGAAGGACTTGCCGATCTGAGCCACGCCAAAGGGCAGCTTCTTACGGGTGGTGCGTTGGATATTCTGGAAGTTGACAAAGATGCCCTGCGCCGTTTCGGGACGCAGGTAG
>CALCVR010000266.1 GCA_937905915.1 uncultured Eubacteriaceae bacterium | reverse complement strand
TCAAAGACGTTGCCGTCTTTGCTGAGGATCTGGGAAGCCACTTCATTGCCCTCGTCGTCGAAGACGCGGACGGCTTCACAGCTGTTGTCCATGGTGACGGTGGCTGTGACAACATCGTTGCGGTCAACGGCAACGGGGTTGTTGACCACCAAAGCGGTGCCTTCAGCGACGCTGGTGTCCATAGCCGAAGCTACGCCGCCCACAGCGTTCTCATACTCATTGCCGAACTGGTTGAGGGACAGCATATAGTCGTTCCAGCTGCGGTCGTATTCAGAGGCCAAGGAAGTACCGGTGATATCGTCATGGAACTGGTGGCCGATAACCCGCTTCCAAGCGGTATTAAAGGCATCCATGGGATACTCTTCGGCACCCAGCCAGGAGGCCGCTACAGCCGATTTCTCAGCGGCAACGCCCAACAGCTCATTCCGGGAATTCCAGCGATGGCCAATGGCACGGGCGGTATAGGAACCGACGCCATGTTCTCTCAGAACCATCTCTCCGTCGTAAGTAGGAGCGGCGTCTTTCTGGGCTTGGGTCATGTCAAAGGCCCATTGGGTTGTGCTGGCCGAGATAACATCCACATCGCCGCCGGCTTCGGTGCCGTTGAGAGCCATATCCTTGTTCATGGCGGTGACGGAACCCTGTCCAGGCGATCCGCCGGTGTCGCCGGTGCCGTGGTAAACGGTGGTGCCGTAGAAGCCCCAGGCTTTGTTGGCGTCCAATTTACCCATCACCCAGTTGTTTTCACGCAGACCGTTGGGCGCTAAATCATTGAGTTTAGCGGCGTAGTTGCCGGAATCGGCGGAAGCCATGACGTAGTTGCCATCTGGGCCGATCCATTTGCCCAGATCAAAGGGCATTTCGCCATTGACAAAGGCGTTGCCCCAGGTCAGTTTCTGGGTAGAGAAGGACACCAGGTTCATATGAGCCATCCAGGAAGGCATGGCGTAACCAAAGCCGAAGCAGTCAGGAAGATAAATGTCATAACTGCGTTTGTCATTGCCAAAGTTGTCGGCAAAGTACTGGTTGCCCAGGAGGGTATTACGGATGAGGGCTTCAGGAGAAGGACCGTTCTGGTCGCCATTTTCCCAAGCGCTGCCGGCAGTATACCAGCGGCCGTCGGCAATGTATTCCTTGACCTTTTCAAACTCTTCCGGATAATACTCTTCCATCAAGTCATAGCGGCGGGCGCCTTCAAAGTTGAAGTTGTAATTGGGGTTATTTTCAAACAACTGGAAGTTTTCCCGCATGGTCTTGGGGATGTATTCCCGGATGGTGGTTTCATAGGACCAGTTCCAAATGGTGTCCAAGTGAGCGGTGGCGATGGTGTAAATCTTACCTCTGCCGGCCTCAGGCATGGGATCCACGCCCTCAGGCAGAGTAAAGGCGGATGCAGGAATCAATTCATCTTTGCCGCCGTCGATGGACCAGAACAATCTGTTAGAAGACCCGCCGGTTCCCTGCAGATAATCCATCTGGAAGGAATAGGTTCCGGCCTTCAACTGGACAGGTTGTCCAACCTTGTCAGCGCCGGTGTTGGAAACCCACTGGTCGAGAACCAACTGGCCGTCGATGTAAACGCGGGCGCCGTCGTCGGTTTTGCCGGTGAATTTATAAGTGCCATCCTTCGGAATGGTGATATTACCGGTATAACGAGCGCCAGCCCAGTTCATTTGGCCGGTCTGCGTTTTCAGTGTATACTTCATCTCGCGAACGTCGATCTGATCTGTGTAGGCAGAACCCTTTAAGTTTTCAGGTTCCAAGGCATAGGGCTCTTGGGGCAGGACAGTATAGTAGTCTACCCAAAGGCCGGGATTACCAGCGGGGGGATCTTCCGCCGCTGCTGCCAAGGTGGGCAATGCAGCAGAACATGTCATTGCCAAGCTCAAGGCAAACGCAAGAATTTTTCTTGACTTCTTCAATGATACAACCTCCTTCATAGGTGAAAATAAATATGTAAAGACATCCCGTCAATGTCTTTTACAACAAGGGTGTTACAGCACAAATGCTATATAACATATATAACAAATCTGCTTTGAATTATGATGTGATGTTGCTTGCTTTTATTGCTATTTACCGTTGAAATTATTTCAACGGTGCATAATGACAAATTATTTGCTTATAACAATAAAATTTATGGATAAAAGCCCATGCATATATCATAGTACATTTTTTGCTAATGTGAACCGTAAAATCTTTAGATTTCATGGATTTTATTTTTATTTTTTCGATTGTTATAGTGCAATATACATAATAAATTTAATTAAATAAGTGAATCAGATAGAAAACGTGTCAGAATATATATAAAAATACTTGGTTTAAGAAAAATATTAGTACGCTTAGATGGCAAAATGTTTTAAATTATTTCACCAATAAAATTAGGTGAAAAGATATAATTTTAATAGTTTCCAGTAGAATCCCCTATTTGGATCTGTTATGATTAAGGTATCCTAGAAGCAATGACGTTAATTTGCAGAAAAATGGCCCATAGAGGTGAATATTCGGAGGTGCATTGAACAATGTCGGCAGAAAAAATTCTGGTGGTAGATGACGACAGCAATATCTGTGAACTGCTAAGGTTATATTTGGAGAAGGAAGGCTACACGGTGTTTTTAGCCTCGGATGGAGGAAAAGCTCTGGAGATGTTTGAAAAAGAGAATCCCAATCTTCTTCTCTTGGACATCATGTTGCCTGTGCTGGACGGATGGCAGGTATGCCGGGAGATCCGTAAAAAATCCCAAGTACCTATTATTATGTTGACTGCCAAAGGAGAAACCTTTGATAAGATACTAGGTTTGGAGCTGGGAGCGGATGATTATGTGGTAAAACCCTTTGAGACCAAAGAGGTCATTGCCCGTGTCAAAGCCGTACTTCGTCGAGCCGCTCCTCAGAGCACAGAAAAAGAGGGAAAAATCGTCACATATGATAAATTGTCCATCAATATGACCAACTATGAGTTAAAAGTAGATGGGAAGCAAGTGGATGCACCGCCCAAGGAAATGGAACTCATCTATCATCTGGCCAGCAACCCAAACCGGGTCTTTACAAGAGATCAGCTGTTGGACGAGGTATGGGGATTTGACTACTATGGCGATTCTCGTACCGTAGATGTGCATGTCAAGCGTTTGCGGGAAAAGCTGGAGGGCGTTTCAGACAAGTGGAGTCTCAAAACAGTATGGGGCGTAGGATATAAATTTGAGGTGAAAGAATAGTGTTCCGCAGCGTATTTACCAAGTATTTTGCCATGACGACAGCGGTCATTACCCTATGTATGCTCATCCTAGGGGCTGTGCTGTTGCAATTTGCCTCCAACTATTGGAGTGATCAAGAGCGGGAACGCCTTTCTTTGACAGCAGAGCAATCCTCGTTGCTTTTGAGTAACTATGAACGCGTCATCAGCGAGGAACTAGATGAATATGGCCAGGTTCAATGGCTACTAAAATTGGATGATGTTACAAAGGTGTCCATCAAAGCCATCGCAAGTTCTCTGGGAGCCAATATTTATTTCGTCAATTTGGCCGGAAAGGTACAGAATTTGGCGTTGGCGGATCGGGATTTAGCACCCCAAGATGATGTTGTTCTCCCGGACAGTATACTTAACTCAACCATTGAGAACGGCGAATTTTATGAGCTTGGCAATTTGAATGGAACCTTTCCTCAAACTTGTTATACAGCTGCTGTGCCGGTTACAGTCCGGACATTTGGGCTGGTGGGCGTTGTTTGTGTTTCCTCCTCGGCAGGCAACCTGTCCCAATATGTAGTGGATATGCTCCGGATGTTTTTGCTATCCGCCGTGGTTGTGATGATTATCTCTTTTATCTTGGTGTATGTCATCTCTTACCAGATGGTAAAGCCTTTGAGACAGATGGCGGTAGCAGCAAGACGGTTTGGAGAAGGGGACTTTTCCTATCGAGTACCTGTGCGGGGAAGAGATGAAATTTCAGAACTCAGTAAGGCGTTTAATCAGATGGCGGCATCGCTGGCGTCGGTGGAGGGAATGCGCCGCTCCTTTGTGGCTAACGTATCCCACGAACTACGCACGCCTATGACGACCATCGCAGGATTTATTGATGGAATCTTAGACGGCACCATTGAGCCCGACCGCAGACGGCAATACTTACAAACCGTATCTGACGAGGTGAAACGCTTGTCCCGGTTGGTAAAAGAGATGTTGGATATCTCACGAATCGAGGCAGGGGAGTTGAAGCTCAATGTCAGCAACTTTGACATTTGCGATATTATGCTTCGCATCTTATTCTCCTTTGAACAGATTATCGATCAAAAAGGAATCGAGATCAAAGGGTTGGAAGAGACACACAGTATTATAGTAGAAGCCGATGCCGATCGCATCCATCAGGTTATTTACAATTTAGTAGACAATGCCATTAAGTTTACCAATCCTGGTGGAGCCATTACCTTGGGAGTACGGGAAGAAAATGAACGAGTCTATGTCACGGTGCACAATACCGGTAAAGGTATTACGGCAAGCGATCTTCCCCATGTATTCGATCGTTTCTATAAGTCGGATAAATCCAGAAGCTTGGACCGAAAGGGAGTTGGATTAGGGCTCTTTATCGTCCGTATGCTCATCCAGGCTCACGGGGGCGAGATCATAGCTCGCAGTGTGGAGGGGCAATATGCTGAATTTGAATTCTGGATTCCAGCACCTAAGAAAAAGCAATTGAAATCCACGCAAGAAAATCGATAACAGGAACCGGCCCCCCTCTTTTGAGAGAGAAGGGGCGCCGGTTCTTTTTGCGGAGTAAGGATTTACCTGTCAGCTGGAAAAGAGCGGTACAAAAGGCGCCGCTCCTTATTATAAGGAATAGGCTTAGGAAAAAGGCTCGCATTTTGTATGCCAAAAAAGAGGGAAAAGAATTTATCGACTAAGGGATACATCATGTAATGGAAAAAGAATGACTTTTTGTCTTCATCTTATACCGAAGAAAAACTTTTTAAAATGGTTAAAAGAGCAATTAAAAAAGAATATGAAAGGGACGTATTTGAAGTGAGATAGCAAAAGATAGAAATGATAATACAATTTTTAAATGTGCAAAAAATATGGGTTCGTTTAAATATTCTTCATACTCGTCTGGTATGATAGGTATAGCGTGTTTTAGCACATTTTAAGAAGAGTGGAGGA
>CALCVR010000265.1 GCA_937905915.1 uncultured Eubacteriaceae bacterium | reverse complement strand
ACCATGTGTCAAAGGGCGGCAGCTGGATACCGTCCCCTTGGCATTGCTCCAAGATGGGGTAATAAAGGCGGGGCGACCCTCCCCAATAGATGGAAGGGAAACATTGGCCCGGCGGATCGGTACAGCCGAAAGCGCCGTCCTCCGTTGGCTTGTCCGATGGAGGGGAAAACCTCATTGCCATGCCGCTGGCCAATGGAGTCAACCCCAAGCCAGTTACGGCATAAGAAGACGCCGTCAGGCTGGAAAAACCGACGGCATGACAAAAGGCCTTTTGCTCCAGGCGGTCGGCCTTGCCGGTGTCCAAAATGGTCATAGCCCCGTCCAACCGGCATAGGACGGCCTGAATGCCGGAAACCTCCTCCTGAACCCAAACGTCTAGGAAGGGTGTCCTCTGGTAACAAAGCAGCGCGGAACCGATCCGGCATCCTAAGGCATCCTGTTCCAGAAAAGGAAGAAGGGAAGCAATCTCCTCCTTTTGTATGAGACGGATCACGACGGGTCTTGCTCCGAAGCCTGTTCCGCCTTATTTCCTTCCGAAGAAGGGGAGGGCTTTTTGCTGCCGTGGAGAAGCTGGCGAAGTTTATGCCTGGCTTCGATACCGTGTTCGATGAGGGAATAGACCAAGGGATGGAAAATAAGATCCATCTCCCCGGCAAACTCGATCAGATCGCCGCCGAACCCTTTTTTCACAGAGTAAAGGCCGTAAAGGGGATGGGTTTCCGGCACGACGCCTGGGACGCCCATTAGATCAAAGATACGGCACCCTTTTTCTTTGGCCCATAGGATTAAGTTCCAGCGCATGAGATAGGTGGCTTTTTTGTCGCGGTGATGGTCGGATGTGGCCGAATAGAGGCACCATACCTTGTCGCCATACTGGATGCCTAAGCAGCCGGCGATCATTTCCCCTTCGTATTCTAGGATGAGATAACGCAAATGATCTGGGGCCAAAAGGTCGTACATCCTTTCAAAATAGGACAAGGTCCGGATGCCAAAATGTTGACGTTCCCCTGTTTCATGCACCAGTTCCCAGAATTTAGGCAGTTCCTCCCGGCTTCCTACCCGAACGGTGACGCCGTATTTGACGGCGCGGCGGACGTTTTTACGGTGCTTTTTGCCAAATCCCGCCAGGATTTCCTCCTCGGTCTTGCCCTCGATATTGAGACGGAAGACAAAATGCGGCTGGATGCCGTCGAATCCTTGGATATTGCTGTTGATGGAGAATCCCAAATCCCGGAAAATGTTGGAGAATTCCTTGTCTTCAATGGAGACGTCGGGATCAATTTTGAGGGTGTAGCACCGATGCCGCTTGGCCACCTGGGAGGCTTTTTCCACCAGCTTCCGGATGGTCTCCTTGTCGTGGATATCGCACACGGGGCCCCGGGGGGAATACATCATGCTGTATCCAAAAAAGGGCGTTTTGCGGATCAAAAGGCTCATACTGCCTTTTAAATTGCCGCTGTCGTCCTCTACCGTGACAAATTCATTGTGCCAGGCGTCTTTGAACTGCCCCCACTGGGGGGACTGCATAAAATGCCCTTTGGGACAGGACTGAACAAATTGGTCGATTTTCTGCATCTTTGGATCAAGTGGCTGCATGTTGAAACCTCCTGTAGCCCATTTTACGTCAACTGATTTCTTGTTCCAATGTTCTTTTATTCTTTGCTATCATCCGTTTGTTTCCCGCTTGAGGCGCTGCTGGGCAGCCTCCATCACGATATCCCGTTCGCAAAATGGGACGCGCTTTCCGCGGACCAATTGATAGTCCTCGTGTCCTTTGCCGGCCAACAGGATCATATCCCCGGGTTTTGCCAGATCCACGGCGTAACGGATGGCGTCTCCCCGGTCGGAAATGGAGATAAACCGCCCCTTGGCGGCCGCCATACCCTGCTCGATGTCCTGTAGGATGGCCATTGGATCTTCAAAGTCGGGGTTGTCGCTGGTGAGGATGGAAAAATCGGCAAGCTCTGCCGCCGCGTGGGCCAAGGTCTGGCGGCGGATCTGCGTGCGTCCGCCCACCGAGCCAAAGAGACAGATGAGGCGCCGGGGATGGTATTCCCTTAGAGTGGTGAGGATGGAGCGAAGGCTTAACTCATTGTGGGCGTAATCCACTACAATGGTGCAGTAGGGAAGGGCGGGGATCAACTGGATGCGGCCGGGGATGACAGCATCGGCCAGGGCTGCCGCCATGTCCGGCAGGTGGATGCCCAGTTCGCACCCCGTCCCAATGGCCGCCAAAGCGTTGTAGACGCTGAACCGTCCAGGCTGGGGAAGGCGCATGGGAAAACTGCCGGAAGGGGTATGGCAGGGAAAACCAACCCCCAAAAA
>CALCVR010000264.1 GCA_937905915.1 uncultured Eubacteriaceae bacterium | reverse complement strand
GCATTTGACATCGAAGGGGTGAAGAGAATGGAGAAATTGTCAGGTAAGAAAAGAGGAAAACTCATGTGGACGTTGTTCTGGACCTTCTGTCGAATTGGAGTGCTGACCTTTGGCGGAGGATACGCTATGCTTCCTATGCTCCAGAAAGAGGTTGTGGAGAAGCACAAATGGGCCACCGATGAGGAATTAATGGATTATTTTGCTATTGGACAGTGTACGCCGGGCGTCATCGCTGTCAATACCGCCACCTTTATCGGCTACAAGTTTGGAGGGATCCTAGGCGGCATTGTGGCCACGGCAGGGGTGGTGTTTCCATCTCTGGTTATTATTATGGTTATTGCAGCCTTTATCAGCAACTTTTCCCATTTGGAATGGGTACAGCACGCCTTTGCCGGTATCCGTGTGGCCGTATCGGTGCTCATTGTCAACGCTATTATAAAGTTGTGGAAAAGCGGGGTCAAGGACTGGATCGGTATTATCATTTTTGCTGTGTCCTTGATTTTGACTTTAACATTGGATCTCTCGCCTATTATTTTAATTGTAGCCTCCATGCTGGTGGGAATCTTTATCAAACGGGAGAGAAAGCCGAAGAAGGGGGAAGATCAGGCATGACCTATCTGCTTCTTTTTTATGAATTCTTTAAGACCGGTTTATTCGCCATCGGTGGAGGCTTGGCCACCCTGCCGTTCCTTTACGATATGGCAGACAAATATCCCCAATGGTTTGATCAGTCTATGCTGGCCGATATGATTGCCATCTCAGAGTCTACACCCGGCCCTATCGGTGTTAATATGGCCACCTATGCCGGATATCATGCCGGCGGTGTTTTGGGAAGTATTATAGCCACGGCGGCACTGGTCCTGCCATCGGTTATCATTATTTTGCTCATCGCTAAATTCCTCAGCAAATTCAGCGAGAATAAGTTAGTCAAATCGGCTTTTTATGGATTGCGTCCTACAGTGACTGCTCTGATTGCCGCTGCGGGCTTTGAAGTGGTTAAGGTATCTATCCTCACCTTAGATCAGTTTACGGCTTCCTGGAACGTTGTAGACCTGTTTGACGTTAAAGCACTGATTTTATTTGCCGTCTTAATGATAGCATCTTTATTGCTCAAGGGAAAAGGGCATCCAATATTATATATAGCTGCTGCTGCCGTAGTGGGTATTATTTTTAAATTCTGAAAAGTTTTCAACAGAAAGTGAGGAATCGGTGGAAAACTTCACCGGTTTTTCTTTTGCTACGATAAGGAAAAGGGACATGGGTACTCTTGTACCCATGTCCCTTTTATTATTCTGTTAGGCCGCCGCTTTGGGATAGAGACTGGATGACAGGGGCATCTTTAGAACCCGATAACGTCACTTCCATGAACTTCACAGGAGAAGGAGGAACCCATTGATCACCTTGTTTACCCCATCCGTCGGCCGGGAGATAGCCGATGTAAACGGTCTGTTTCCCGCCCCCCTCCCGGATGCCCTGCACCTGGGGGGTATAGAAGCCCGCCTGGATCGTAACAGGAACATGGAAACAACCGTCGGTTTCCAGATACTCGGCTTGGACATCCCCAATGGTAAGGCTGGAAGGCGCCACTTTGACGCTGTCTCCAAACAAGGTACGGCTCTTTTGCTCCACCAATTCCAGAGGGATGACACGGCGTTCCTGATCGTCGGTAAGACTGCCGCTTCCGGCATCCTCCATGAGCAAAGACAGCAAGCTGATCTTGCACACCATATCCTCCGGAAGCTGGCTGACAGAGGAAAAAGATGGGGAGTCAGCCATGACAATTGGATACAGGAACTGCTCCATCTGTGCCTTTTTCTGCTGATCCAGGGAGATAGCCCCGCCTCTTGCCCATAGGAATAGGGTGATACCGCCTGCCACCAACAGGACAGCTATCACGGCACGGACAAAGGAAGCGGCATGGGCCGAACGGGCAAAAGGACGTCGTTTGCGGCGCATAAGGGGATCCTCCTTGTGGTTGCACCGCCCGCAGGACGTTAGCGGATTTGTCCGCAGCCCTGGATGATAAATTTACAGGTGGTTAATTCCGGCAGACCCATGGGTCCGCGGGCGTGCAATTTTTGGGTAGAGATGCCGATTTCAGCCCCCATCCCCAGTTGTTCGCCGTCGGTGAACCGGGTGGAAGCATTGACGTATACCGCCGCCGCATCCACATGATCGGTGAAGGCTCGAGCGGCAAAGTAGTTGGAAGTCACGATGCATTCGCTGTGGCCGCTGCCGTATTGTGTGATGTGGTCGATGGCCTCGTCGATGCCGTCCACCACTTTGACCGATAAAATATAGTCCAAATATTCTGTTCCCCAATCCTCTTCGGAAGCAGGTACAGCATCGGGGAGAATCTGAAGGGTTTCCGGGCATCCCCGCACTTCTACCGATTTCTCTTTGAGTTTCTCATAGATCATCGGTAAGGCTTGGGAGGCAATTTCGCGGTCAACCAGAACAGTTTCAATGGCATTGCATACCGAAGGCCGTGATGTTTTGGCGTTAAAGATGATATCTGTAGCCATATGAAGGTCAGCTGTGTGTTCCACATACACATGACAGTTGCCGACGCCTGTTTCGATGACCGGGACAGTGGCATTTTCCACCACCGACCGGATGAGGCCGCCGCCGCCTCTGGGGATAAGCACATCCAAATAACCGTTGAGACGCATGAGTGCCGTGGCAGTTTCCCGGGAGGTATCCTCAATGAGCTGCACGCAGTCCCGCGGCAATCCGGCCTGCTGGAAAGCATCCCGCATGACGCGGCAGATGGCCATATTGGAGTGGAAAGCCTCCTTGCCGCCTCGCAAAATGACGGCATTGCCCGCCTTGATGCACAGTGCGGCGGCATCTGATGTAACATTGGGGCGGGCTTCATAAATGATGCCGATCACCCCCATGGGCACACGGATCTTTGTCATTTTCAGACCGTTTTCTAACGTCTTGCCCTCCAGTTGCTGTCCCACCGGATCGGGCAAAGCGGCCACTTTGCGCACACCTCCCGCCATACCACGGATGCGGTCTTCGCTGAGGCTCAAACGGTCCAGAAGGGAGGGCCGGAGTCCAGCTTCACGTCCGGCTTCCAGATCCTGGCGGTTGGCCGAGAGAATGCTGTCCATCTGGGATACAAGAGCATCGGCCACACAAAGAAGGGCCTTGTTTTTCTGAGATGTAGAGGTAGTGGCTAGGATACGGGCCGCTTCTTTAGCCCGTTTTCCCAAGGGGATAAGATCATACATAGGGATCGTCCTCCGTTTCTACTAATATGTAAATATGGGATCGGTTATGTCTGTTAGGATTCCATGTTATTCAGTACGTTGCGGCTGAGGACCAGTACCACTGCCGAAAGCCCCATATTCCATACGAACAGGGCCAAAACACCCAGGGCCTGGATACTGGAGGGGAGGGCAAAGGATACGATAACGCTCACTACAATACCTGGGACCAAAAGGATCATTACAGCCAGCATGTAGAGCAAAAACAGCATGCCCTGGCCCTTGGTGAGACGGGAGGCGGCACTTTTGCCGGAACCCGATCCAAAGATGCGCTGCATCAAGATGTTGCAGCAGGCATAGAGGGAGGAGAAACTGCCGAAGGTCAAGCCGCAGGATATGGCCGTCAAGGGAGGGCATCCGCCCGCCAGCACTAACACACCGTAAACCAGAAGGGCATCGCCGAAGGGTTTGAGGCAGTCATAAGCTGCCGACCACAACAGTTTCTGAAAGGGGGATTGAGGGATCAGATAGATATAAGGTTTGGTGATCTCTTTGACAAAGCCGGTGGTACAGCTGAAAATAATGCCCATATAAGCCGACATGCCTAAAATAAAGAGGGGAGGGAAGAGATCGCCCGCCTGCATTTCCTCCCGGAAAATGAAGCCGAACAACAAAGCGATGGCCAGATAGACGAGACTGACGCCGTCCATCCAGAGGATATGTTTTTTCCGGTTTTCCCGGAGCCTACGGTAGAATAGGGTAGAAGCGCCCTTTCCGCCTTTGAGTCCGGTATCGCCTTTCCGGACCTTGGCTTTTCCCATACTCATGTTGAGATTGCCCTCTTTTTGGGCCTGCTTAGTCTGGTAGGTGGTCTCGGTGGACAGCAGGATATCTTCATAATAGTCGGCGTCGGAACGCAGGACACCCAAGATCATCAGACAGCCGCCCGCCAGGGATAAGACTAGCCAGATGATTGCTTCCACCCAGGATCCGGCGATAGCCGCCATGATAAAACCTTTGATCCACCCCATAATGGGGATACAGGTCAGGGCAAAGGAATCAAATACCTTGATGACCGATCCATAGAGATCCTTGGTCGAAGCGGCCTCCACACCGAACCAGATCAGAACTGCCGCCGCCAGAGCTGCCAGGATGATTTTGACAGCCTTTTTACGGGAAGGGGATTGACTGACCGTGGAGTAAAGCCAGATGCAGAAGAGGTTGCCCAGAAACAGCATGAGTACATATCCGATAAAGATGTAAACTAAGGAATCAGCGCCTAGGCCGAAGAAGTTGCGCAGATTGGGGAGCTGGAATACAATAAAGACGCTGGCCAGGATCGTGACCCCCATCTGCTTTAAGAGGCCGTACACCAGGATGCGTTTTGGAGAGACCGGCGCACAGAATAACAGATTAGCATCCGGCAGGGAGAAGAAACTGCTGCCCCGGGAGAGGCCCTGGTAGACATAAAGACCGAAGAACAAAAGTCCCAGGGCTATGACGATAACACCGAACAAATGGATATCTGCCTGAGGGAAATCCCCGCGGTCGGGTTCCGGGCTGAACAAAGAGGTAAACAACAGTATCACAAAGATGCAGGCCACCACCAGATAACCCACCAGACGGGAAGGCTTATTTTTTAACTGTTTGATGCTGTTTTTAATAGAAGTAATAGGAAGGTAAACCAAAGCGTTCATTTGGAACCTCCCTCGGTGATCTGGAAGAACAGGTCCTCCAAGCTCTCATTTTGGCGTTCAATTTCCTCCCTTGTGCGGGAAGCGGCAATACGTCCGCCCATCATGATGTGGGCCGAATCCCACAATTCATCCACGCTGTCCAGCATATGGGTGGAGATAATGACCGAGCATCCGCCCTGTTTGAGTTCCAAAAACAGCTTTTTCAGTTCCTTGATGGCGTGTGGATCCAGGCCCACCATAGGTTCGTCAAATAAAATCACCTTAGGTACCGGCAACAACGCCGCACAGATGCTGACCTTTTGCTGCATGCCTTTGGATAATTCACTGCCCAGCTTATCCTTTTTATCGGTCAGCTCGAAGCGGTCCATCAGCGTCTTGGCCCACGGCTTCCAGTTCTTGAGCTCATAGGCGCGGGCGATGAATTCCAGATGTTCTTCCACTGTCAGGAGTTCATAAAGGGCCGGCATTTCCGGCACATATCCCAGTACACGTTTGGCCTCCAGCGATTTGTTGGGATGGCCGCATACCGTGATCTCGCCCTCAAAGCGGAGAAGACCCACAATGCATTTGACGGCAGTGGATTTGCCGGCGCCGTTGGGTCCCAACAGGACAGAGATCTCGCCGGGATGAACTACGAAAGAAATATTATCGTTGGCCAATGCGGAAGAATACCGTTTGGTCAGATGAGAGACGGCTAGCATAATGAATACCTCATTTCTTATCCCACCAGGGGAGTAAATAAAATTTACTCCATTATAGCAAGGC
>CALCVR010000263.1 GCA_937905915.1 uncultured Eubacteriaceae bacterium | reverse complement strand
GCCATCGACCTGATCGATGAAGCGGCATCCCGCGTCCGTCTGCGCGCCTTTACTGCGCCTCCGGATTTAAAAAAGATGGAGGATGAGCTCAAACGTCTGGGCGAAGAAAAGCAGTCGGCCGTCAACGCACAAGACTTTGAACGCGCCGCCCGCCTGCGGGACGAGGAAAAAGAACTGAGCGATCAATTGAGGGAACAGAAAAACCAGTGGAATGAGCAAAACGCCCATACCAACGGCGAAGTAGGCGCCCAGGAGATTGCAGAGATCGTGTCCAGCTGGACCGGCGTACCGGTGGTACAATTGACCGAAGAGGAAGGCCAGCGTCTCTTAAAGATGGAGGACATCCTCCATGAACGCATCGTAGGCCAGGATGAAGCCGTATCGTCGGTGGCCCGGGCCATCCGCCGCGGACGCGTGGGCCTCAAGGATCCCAAACGCCCCATTGGTTCCTTTATCTTCCTAGGCCCCACCGGCGTAGGCAAAACCGAACTGTGCAAGGCTTTGGCCGAAGCTATGTTCGGCGATGAAAACGCCATGATTCGTCTGGATATGTCGGAGTATATGGAGAAACACACGGTATCCCGTCTGGTGGGTTCGCCTCCCGGATACGTGGGCTACGATGAGGGCGGCCAGCTGACCGAGAAAATCCGCCGCAAACCCTATTCGGTGGTGCTGTTCGACGAGATTGAAAAGGCCCATCCCGACGTCTTCAACATGCTGCTGCAAATCCTGGACGACGGTGTCCTCACCGACGCCCAAGGCCGCAAGGTGGACTTTAAAAACACCGTCATCATTATGACCTCCAACGTAGGCGCCCGGTCCATCACCGACAACAAGCGCCTGGGATTTGGCTCATCCGACGTGGATCTGAAGAAGGAGGATGCCCGCATCCAAAGCGACGTCATGGCCGAACTAAAACGGGTGTTCCGTCCGGAGTTCCTCAACCGTGTGGACGACATCATCGTCTTCCACCAGCTGACCAAGGAGGACATCCAAAACATCACCCGCCGCATGCTGGACACTTTGGTCAAACGCGTGGCCGGTATGGACATTCCGATGACCTACACCGACGCTGCGGTAGAAGCCATTGCCGACGCGGGATTTGACCCTGTATACGGCGCCCGTCCCCTCCGCCGGGCCATCCAATCCAAGATCGAGGACTCTTTGTCCGAACAAATGCTGGAAGGGAAAGTCAAGGCCGGGCATCCAGTGGTATGCGATTACCGGGACGGCAACTTTGTCTTTGATGTGGATGTCACCCCTGATCACAAGCCGGAAGAGGATGTAAAATAGTAATTTTCAAAAGTTAATATACGAATAGTATTAAAAGATCCCTGTTTTTCGGAATGGGGATCTTTTCTTTTTTCTATGTGTTTGAAAAAGAAATGCAATGCCAATAAAAAGATAACAGGAAAAATGAGAATAAAATACCACTAAATTGGGAAATATTGTTTGCCCCCTCGTGTAATGCATGGTATAATAATGGTTACTTGTGAGAAGTGGATGAGCATTGGTGTTTTTGGGGATATCACCGGGTCATTCAAATCGGTCAACCTATCCAAAAAAATACGAGAGGAGGAATGGACATGAAGACTCCTTCTTCGCCCTTGGTTCCAGCAAGAAGCCGGTATTTACGAACCTTCTTGTTGGCTCTGGGCGCGTCCTGTATTGTCTTTTTGCCCTTTATCATTGTGGATCAAGGGTATTTTCTGTATTACGGCGACTTTAACGTCCAACAAATCCCCTTTTACCAGATGTGCCACGACGCCATTCGGGAA
This sequence comes from uncultured Eubacteriaceae bacterium, assembly GCA_937905915.1. Taxonomy (GTDB): domain Bacteria; phylum Bacillota; class Clostridia; order Oscillospirales; family Acutalibacteraceae; genus Solibaculum. The sequence goes on along the minus strand of CALCVR010000263.1, from coordinate 1,473 downwards.
GGTAACATCTTCTGGAGTTGGACCACCGACTTAGGCGCCAACTTCATCAGTTCTTATAGTTTCTATAATCTCGGCAGTCCTTTTTTCTGGCTGACGTTGCCATTTCCCAGCGAGGTGGTTCCCTATCTCATGGCGCCCCTTTTGATGCTCAAAACGGCATTGGCCGCCACCACCTCTTACGCCTACATCGCTCGTTTTGTGCGCAACAAGGACTACGCTCTTATTGGCGGTTTGCTGTACGCTTTTTCTGGTTTTACCACTTACAATATTTTCTTCAATCACTTTCACGAACCCATCGTATTTTTCCCCCTGCTGCTCATCGGATTGGAGGAGTACATGACAAACGGCCGGCGCGGTGTTTTTGCCGCATCGGTGTTTCTCAACTGCTTTGTCAACTACTTCTTTTTTGTAGGGCAGGTGGTGTTTGTCATCATCTACTGGTTCTTCCGCCTATTGGGGAAGGATTGGACCATCAGCCTCAAGAAATTCTTGTGGCTTGCTTTTGAAGCCATCCTAGGCGTGGCCATGAGTGCGGTGCTGCTCATCCCATCGGTGCTGACGGTGCTTGCCAATCCTCGGACAAGCCAGTCTTTCCAAGGCCATTCGGCGCTGGTGTATTCCTGGCCTCAGCGGTACGGCGCTATTTTGGAATGCTTTTTCTTCCCGCCGGATATCCCCGCCAGGCCCAATTTCTTCCCCGATGCCGAGGCTAAATGGGCGTCGCTGGGCGCCTGGCTGCCGCTCTTCTCCATGTGCGGCGTGTTTTCCTTTCTGTCGGCCAAACGGGGACATTGGCTTAAACGCATCCTGATCACCCTATTTATCATGGCCATGGTTCCCATTTTCAACAGCGCCTTTTTCGCCTTTAACTCTGCCTACTATGCCCGCTGGTTCTATATGCTGGTGCTCATGATGGCGCTTGCCACGATTATGTCCTTGGAGGACAGAGAAGTAAATTACATGGTGGGATTCAAGATCACAGCGGGGATCACCTTTGTCATCACCATTCTCATCGCCTTTTTGCCGGCCGAAGTGGAGGGGCGGGAACAACAGAAATACGGCCTAATGGACTATCCTGCTCGCTTCTGGGTATATGTAGCCATCGCTTTTGTCAGCCTGCTTCTTTTATGGTGGCTGTTACGCAAGTTCCGCAAACATCCACGCCAATTTGCCACGGCCGCTACAGCATCGGTGCTGTGTATTTCAGTGGTGTACTCGGTGTATTTTATCGCCCTGGGCAAGGTGGATTTAACCCAAAGCCATGACTTTATCATCCCTTATGCCTTAAACGGCGGGGAGGATGTGGATCTGCCGGAGGATGAAAACTATCGCATTGACTTTACAGATGGGCGGAATCTGCCTTATGACAATCAGGCTATGTTTTGGCAGCGTCCTTCTATTCAGGCATTCCACAGCGTAGTGCCTGCCTCTATTATGGAGTTCTACCCGACGGTAGGCGTGCAGCGGGATGTA
>CALCVR010000262.1 GCA_937905915.1 uncultured Eubacteriaceae bacterium | reverse complement strand
GCGATGGGAGGGGTCTTGAGGATACGATGATCCAGGTATTGAACCTGCATAGGCTCGATTTCCTTTTTGTCCTTGCCGGGAACCAAGGCGGTGGCCATACGCACCAAAAGGGGAGACGCCGGCAGCAAAACCAAGGGGGTGACAATGTTGAAAATAATGTGAGCATTGGCGATCTGCTGAGCCGCGTTGCCGGGGCTGATGGCCTCCACCATATTGACAAAGCCGATGCCAGGGATAAGAACAATGGGGATAAACAACAGCGTACCGATGACGTTAAACAACAGATGCAAAATAGCGGCGCGGCGAGCCGTCTTGTTGGCGCCGATAGAGGAGATCAAAGCGGTAACGCAGGTGCCGATGTTTTGACCGCACAACACGAAAATAGCGCCGTCCAGCCCAATAAGGCCCTGCATGGCAAGAGCTTGCAAGATGCCCACCGAAGCCGAAGAACTCTGAATAATAGCGGTGAACAAAGCGCCCACCAGAATGCCGATGATGGGGTTCTGGAAGGAGGTAAGGAGATTGACAAATTCAGGAACTTCCTGAAGGGGTTCCATGGCGGTGCTCATGGTGGTCAATCCTAAAAACAGGATACCCAATCCCCCGACCACCTGGCCGATATGGCTTAACGTGGACTTTTTGCTAAACATAATGACAATGACGCCCACAAAAATAAACAGCGGCGCAAAGTCGGTGAAAGCGAAACCACCGATGCGGAAGGCGATGATCTGAGATGTGACGGTAGTGCCGATGTTGGCGCCCATAATGACGCCGGCGGCTTGGCTCAAGGTCATGAGGCCGGCATTGACAAAACCGATCACCATGACGGTAGTGGCCGAGGAGCTCTGGATGACAGCGGTGACTAGAAAACCCACCAACACGCCCATAAGACGATTGGTGGTCAGCGCGGACAACAGTTTTTTCAGCTTGGAACCGGCGGCTAATTCGAGGCCGTCACCCATAAGGCGCATGCCGTACAAGAAGAGCCCGAGGCCGCCCAACATCATGAGAATGTCAGCCAAACCAAATTGCATTTCATTTCCCCCAAACCTCTTTGTTTGCTTTTTACCTTCTCTTGACAAAAATCTTACCAGTGTAAATTGTAACACGATCCGACAAGCTGTGACAAGGGAAAACTTGCAATTTTCTCAAGTGGATTTTTAGACCATATTTTGTGATTTTGCCAAAATAAAATGAGACAATTCAACGCGTTCTCCGCATTGACAGAAGATGTAATTTTTCTTATAATCAAAGCTACACATTTCCGACCGACCGGTCGGTCGGAAATCTTTGGATGAATTGAGGTGCCTGTATGCTGTCAAAGTTTAGCGTCAAAAAACCATTTACCGTGGTGGTGGGAATCATCATTGTGCTGATTTTAGGATTTGTATCTTACAGCAAGATGACCATCGACCTGTTGCCCAGTATGAACATGCCCTATGCCCTAGTAACCACAGCCTATGCCGGCGCTTCGCCGGAGGAGGTGGAGACGGCTGTGACCCAGCCGTTGGAGCAGGCCATGGCCTCGGTGGGCAATGTCAAAAATGTCAGGTCGGTGTCCAGTGAGAATTCCTCTATGGTCATCCTGGAGTTTTCCCAGGACGCCAATATGGATACCGCCCTGATCGAAATGCGGGAGAGCCTTGATTTGGTATCCTCCTATCTGCCCGACGGAGTAGGCTCCCCTATTATTATGAAGATGAATCCGGACATGATGCCTGTTATGGCGGTTTCAGCTTCCGTAGAAGGGGATGACATTTCTCATTCTTCCCAAACCATTGAGGAAAAAATCGTACCGGAGCTGGAAAGTGTCAATGGCGTGGCGTCGGTGAGCGCCGAAGGGGCCTTGGAGAATATGGTTCAGGTCACCATCAATAGCCAGAAGGTGGACAAGGTCAACGAGGACATCCGTGAAGCAGTGGAGGCCGCTCAGCAAAAAGCTATGGAGGAGGCCATGGCCCAGCAGGGAATGGGCGGCATGACCCTGCCCTCCGGCGGCCAGGAAGCTATGGGAGAGGGTGCCGCTTCCGGCGGGCAGGACGCCGGATCCGGTTCCATTCCCCAAGTGGATATTACAGCCGATATGCTGGACGGCATTTTGCAGGGTCAGAACTTCAGCATGCCCACTGGCAATGTGGAACAGGATGGAGTCAGTTATCTAGTGCGCACAGGGGATAAAATTGCCGGCCTGGAGGAATTAAAGAATCTGGTGGTCATGGATTTGTCCATAGACGGTATGGAACCCATTCGCCTATCTGATGTGGCCGATATCGTCACCACCGACAATTCCGCAGACCTTTTCACCAAAGTCAACGGCCAGGACGCTATTGTCCTTATGATGCAAAAACAGCCGGAGTATTCCACCGCCGAAGTGGCACAGAACATCCGGGACCAGATGGAAACCCTGCAACAGGAGCATGAGGGCTTGCAGATGACCACCCTCATGGATCAGGGAATTTACGTCAATATGATGATTGATACCATCCTTCAAAATCTGATCATCGGCGGGCTGCTGGCCATCTTGATTTTGCTATTGTTCCTCAAGAGCATCAAACCTACTTTTATTGTGGGCCTTTCCATTGTCATCAGCGTCATCGGCGCCTTTGTGCTGATGTATTTTAGCGGCGTCACCCTTAATATCATCTCCATGGGCGGCCTTGCACTAGGCGTCGGCATGCTGGTGGATAATTCCATTGTGGTCATTGAAAACATCTACCGCATGCGCGCCGATGGCAAGGGGGCTAAGGAGGCCGCTATTGATGGCGCAAAGCAGGTGGCCGGCGCTATCACCGCCTCCACCATCACCACCATCGCCGTCTTTTTGCCTATCGTCTTTACCGAGGGCCTCACGCGCCAGATCTTCACCGATATGGGACTTACCATTGCCTTTTCCCTCCTGGCCAGCCTAGTGGTGGCACTGATACTGGTTCCCATGGCTTCCTCTGTGATGCTCAAGAAACAGGTGGAGAAAAAACACGGCCTGTTTGACAAAATGGTAGGCGCCTATGAAAAGAGCCTGCGCTTTAGTTTAGCCCATCGCTGGATGGTCATTGTGCTGGTGCTTGCATTGTTTGGCGGATCCATCGCCGCGGCCCTTAACATGGGGACCGAGCTGTTCCCCGCCACCGATACCGGTGAAATCAGCGTGTCGGCTGGCATTCCCGACGACATGGACAACGACCAGATTCACCAGAGTCTGGACGATTTGTCCAATACCCTGGCCGGCATCCCAGAGGTGGAGACGGTAGGCGTACTGTATGCAAGTCAAAGCGATGGGACCAGTATATTGTCCATGATGGGCGGAGGAGGAGCCACTCTTTATGTCCAGCTGAAAGAGGATCGTGACCGCACCACCGGCCAGGTCACACAGGAGATCCGGGATAAAACCGCCGGCAGCCCCTTGGAAATCGAAGTATCGGGCGAGTCTATGGATATGAGCGCCATGGCTGGCGGAGGGCTGTCGGTGGACGTGTACGCAAACGATATGGATGCCCTGCGCCAAAGTGCCAGAGAGGTG
>CALCVR010000261.1 GCA_937905915.1 uncultured Eubacteriaceae bacterium | reverse complement strand
GTTTTCGCCCAGGATCATGCCGTGGCTGGTACGCTTGGCATAGGGCTCGGGAGTGGACACCACGCCGATGTCATAGAGGAATTTATGCCAGAACCGAGAATAGAGCAAGTGCAGTGTGGTATGCTCCATGCCGCCGTTGTACCAATCCACCGGCAGCCAGTAGTCTAAAGCCTCTTTGGATGCCAAGGCATCGTTGTTGTGAGGATCGCAGTAGCGCATGAAGTACCAGCTGGAACCAGCCCACTGAGGCATGGTATCGGTCTCACGATGGGCGGGGCCTCCGCACTTAGGGCAGGTGGTGTTGACCCAGTCGGTCAAGGCTGCCAAGGGGGATTCGCCGTTTTGGGTGGGTTCATAGGATTCCACCTCCGGCAGCTTCAAGGGAAGCTGATCCTCCGGCAGCGCCACATAACCGCACTTATCGCAATGCACAATCGGGATGGGTTCGCCCCAGTAACGCTGGCGGGCAAACACCCAGTCCCGCAGTTTGAAGTTGACTTTAGTATGGCCTTTTTTCTCCTGCTCCAGCCATTCGATAATCTTGACCTTGGCGTCTTCCACCGAGAGGCCGTCAAGCATCCCGGAATTGACCATAACACCGGTGGCGCAGTCGGTAAAGGCTTCCTTCTCTACATCCCCGCCTTTGACCACTTCGATAATGGGCAAATGAAACTTCTTGGCAAATTCCCAGTCGCGGGTATCGTGGGCCGGGACAGCCATAATGGCGCCGGTGCCGTAGGAAATCAAAACATAGTCGGAGATAAAGATGGGGATCTGACGGCCGTTGACCGGGTTAATGGCCTCTACGCCGTCGAGGCGGACGCCGGTCTTATCCTTGACAAGCTCAGTACGCTCAAAGTCAGACTTGGAAGCGGCCTCGGCCTGGTATGTATGGATCTCATCCATATTCTTGAGCTTGTCAGCCCACTTCTCCAGAATGGGATGTTCAGGAGAAATCACCATATAAGTGGCGCCGAACAGGGTATCTGGACGGGTGGTGTAGACCGTCAGAATATCGCCGGTGGTGGTTTCAAAATTGACCTCCGCGCCGGTGGAACGGCCGATCCAGTTTCTCTGCTGGGTCTTGACACGTTCAATATAATCCACCCCGTCCAAATCGTCGATGAGGCGCTGGGCGTATTTGGTGATGCCCAGCATCCACTGGGACTTTGTCTTGCGCACCACTTCACCGCCGCACCGTTCACACACGCCGTTGACCACTTCTTCGTTGGCTAGGACGCATTTGCAGGAATTACACCAGTTGACGGCCATCTCCTTTTTATAGGCCAAGCCCTTCTCAAACAGCTTGAGGAAAATCCACTGGGTCCATTTATAGTAATTGGGGTCGGTGGTATTGATCTCACGGCTCCAGTCAAAGGAGAGGCCCAAAGATACCAATTGCTGCTTAAAGCGGGCGATGTTCTTTTTAGTGACTTCGGCCGGATGAACGTGATTCTTAATGGCGAAGTTCTCTGTCGGGAGGCCGAAAGCATCCCATCCCATGGGATACAGGACGTTATACCCCTCTAGCCTCTTTTTCCGGGCGATAATATCCAGAGCGGTATAGGATCTCGGATGGCCTACATGCAGACCCTGTCCCGACGGATACGGAAATTCCACCAACGCATAGAACTTCGGGCGGGTGGTATCATTGGTAGCGTGGAAAACGCCCTCTTTTTCCCAGATTTCTTGCCACTTCTTCTCCACTGTGGAAAAGTCATACTTCATTGGAATGGTCCCCCTCGTTTGATAAAAGCTCCTCAAGCTCCACTTTCGTCCCATCGGCCCAAAGGCGCTCAAGGTCATAAAACTCCCTGGTGTCCTTGGTGAACACATGTACTACCACGTTGCCGTAGTCCACTAAGATCCAGGAAGAGGAATTGTATCCTTCGGTGCGCAACGGCATCAGGTCAAATTTTTCCTTCATCTGGAACTCCACCTCGTCGGCCAACGCCTTGACCTGGGTGGTGGATCCGCCGCTGGCGATTACAAAATAATCGGCGATAATGGTGAGATCCCGGATGCCGATGACCTGAAGGTCGATGGCCTTTTTACTATCCAGAATTTTTACCATTTCTTTGGTCATTTCAAGCGAAGTCATTTGTTTACATCACCGCTTTCTTTTTCATCACATATCTCTATGAGAATAGGGATAAACCTCTTCTAAAACACAGCTTGCCCCTTGCGATTCCTTTTTAAACAGCGCTGTCCCGCTGCTGCCTCAGCTTTTCACATACAAGCTCATTGTAGGCAAAAACAGTGTTGGGATGGATGGTTCTTTCCAGGGAACTGAGCTCCTGGATGGTAAACCGTAAGCCTTCCCGCATGGCGTCCTCCAGGCTCGCTTTGGCAAGCTCGCGCATGTGTTCCACGCCGTCGTACTGCCTGTCGCAGGAGGTATAGTCGGCCACATACAGCACCTTTTCCAGCCTGGACATGCCGTCCCGGCCGGTGGTATGGTACAAGATAGCGTCCAGGATTTCTGGGTCCTGAATGCCCAATTTGAGACGGACATAGCCCGCTCCAGCAATGGCGTGCCACAGCTTCTGGGACAAGCGCTCTACAGGTGTTAAAATTATACCAGAATCCTCAATGGTTTGCAACTGCACCTCAGGCGGCTGATCCTTCATGATGTCGTGCAGGAGGCCGGCTGTATAGGCCTTTTCCACATCAGCCCCATAGCGTTTCGCCAGATTCCTTGCTTCGTCGGCTACGCCCAGCGAGTGGCGGTAACGGTACTCGCTCAGCATGGTTTTCAGCAGTTTTTTGTACTCCTCATACCGGTTCATGTCAGGTCCCCCTTTGTTTTATCGATAAAGCCCGTGGCTTTCCAGATACAACGCAACCTCATCCGGCACAAGCCCGTCCACGCTTTTCCCCTCTCCCGCCAGCTTACGCACCTGGGTGGATGACACCGGCGGCAAAGGGAATGAAGCGATGTGGCAACGCGCTCCATAGCGTTCTCTTAGTAGCTTGGCATAGCGGCGAAGCTCCGCTTCCTGCTGCTTTCCCCGCGGGACAGCGCACAGCACCGCTTTCTTTGCAATCTCCTCAAACCGGACCCAGTGCTCCAAGGTGAGGAACATATCGGCGCCGGTTAGAAAATAAAGGGTATCGCCCGGATACTGGGACTCCAATTCGGTCAGCGTATCCACCGTATAGCTGGCGCCGCCCCTTCGGATCTCCATGTCGGACACCTGGAGGATCTCATGCCCTTTGGCGGCCAGGCAGCACATCTCCAACCGGTCCTCGCCCGCTGCCAAATCCGGGGACAATTTATGAGGCGGCACCGCTGTAGGAATCAGCAATACGCGATCTAAACTAAGCTCCTGCGCAAACCCCAGCGCCAATTCAATATGGCCGTTGTGAATGGGATTAAAGGTACCCCCCAAAGCCGCTATTCTGCCCATAGCCGCCCTCTCTTACTTTACCAGCTGGATGACCGGCTTTTCCGGATGGGGACGGTAAAGTACAAACCGTTGTCCGATGACTTGCACCACGTCGGCATGGGTGGCTTCGGCAATCTGATCGGCCGCTTCCCGGGAGGATTCCGGCGATGTTTCCAGCACCCGCATTTTGATGAGTTCCCGCGCTAAAAGGGCATCGTCCACTTGCTTGATGAGGGCAGGACCGATCCCTCCCTTTCCCACTTGAAAAATCGTCTCCATCCGATTGGCCATCCCGCGCAATTGGGCGCGCTGTTTACTTGTCAGCATGGTACA
>CALCVR010000260.1 GCA_937905915.1 uncultured Eubacteriaceae bacterium | reverse complement strand
GTAGCCGGATAATCAAAGCAGACCGGGAGGAGAGAGGGAATGCCTTATTGGATGATAACCGCGTCCAAACCGTCGGAAGAATGTTCGCCGAAGGAGGCTTTGGAAAGCCGTATCCGAGGCGGACAGCAATTGCTGTGGGCGGCTAAACGCCTTTTTGAGCGGGGAGGCGTGGTGCTGGATCAATTTTTATATCCTTATGTGGATCAGGTTATTTTAAACGGAGGCGGATGCCTCAAAGGCATAGCCTCTTTAGGGGATCGGATGTTGGTTTGCGTGCCGGACGGGCTGGATGACGATTTTCTGGGTACTGAAACCGGTCTGGAGGTGCATATAGTAGAAAAGCGTCCGTCCTTCTCATCCTTCGAGAAGGAGATTCCGTGTATTCCCGGCAGTTTAGAGAAGGAGTGCCTGACGGCATTTGTGCGCTGGCGGGCGGAAGACCTTCCCGATGGATGGAAAGACTATGAGCTTCGCCGGTTTTGCAAAAGGTGGCAGGCCTTCTTGGAGATAGCCGAGCGACAGGTCAGGGCCGAAGGTGCGCAGATCATGTTGGCCGAAGGAAAAATGTTGCTGATCGTTGTACCCGATGATCGGCAGGAGAAGGAATGCAGTATACGAAAGCGTCTCGAGGAGAAGATATCGGTTGTCTACCACAGTCAAATGGATCCTATTTTTCCCCAGGGTGCGCCGTCACTTTTGTGGGAGGAGGGCGTTCCGGATTTTCAAGTATAAAATTTGAAGTGTCCAGAATTAGAGTCTTTGACAAGCTTAGAGGAGTGTGAAAACAATGAAAATTCTCAACTACGGTTCCCTTAATATTGATTATGTGTATGATGTCCCTCATTTTGTACAGCCTGGGGAAACCATACATGCTCCTTCCCGTACCATTCACTGCGGGGGAAAAGGGCTCAATCAGTCGGTAGCTTTGTCCAAAGCGGGAGCGCAGGTCTATCATGCCGGACGCATCGGGGAGGACGGCGGTTTTCTTTTGGAAACCCTGAAGCAGGAGGGCATCGATACTCAATTTATCACCATTTCCCAGGAGCCTACCGGCCATGCCGTCATCCAGGTGGATGCAAAAGGGGAAAATGCCATTGTCATCTACGGCGGCGCCAATCGTACCATTACTTCCCGGGAGATTTCCAAGGTGTTTGAACACTTTGAAGCAGGGGATATGCTGGTGCTGCAAAACGAAATCAACGGCTTGGATCTTATGATGAAGGCGGCCAAAGAGCGCGGGATGATTGTGGTGTTTAATCCGGCCCCTTTTGACAGCCAGGTATTAAGCCTGCCTTTGGAGATGGTCAACTTGTTTGTGGTCAACCGGCAGGAGGGGGGAGCGTTAAGCGGATGTACCCATGCCCAGGATATTGTCAAGGGTATTGTGGAACGGTATCCCTCCAGCGCGGTGGTGCTGACCTTAGGATCCAAAGGAAGCCTTTATTACGACGGCACTAGAATGCTCACCCAAGGTATTTACAATGCCCCGGTCATCGACACCACTGGAGCGGGGGACAGCTACATCGGGTATTTTGCCGCCATGTGGGCCCAAGGAGCTGAAGTGCAGAGGGCTATGGATTTGGCGACAAAGGCTTCGTCCATTGCCGTTTCGCATCCGGGGGCGGCTGTATCGATCCCCAGTATGGAAGAGGTACAGGAGACATATTTGGACTATGTTCCTTTGGAACTACAGGATCTCCCATTGCTGTAATAGGTTTCAGATTGTCCTTTCAAAAATTGCCCAACAACATAGTAAAACAAAGAAGGTGGGATCCTTTTTAGGATCCCGCCTTCTTTGTGTCAGAAAAAGTCCATATCTGAAAAGAAGTAGGTATCGGCTTTTAAAGTATAACGACTTACATAAGAGCGGCCAAAAGCAGCATCTCTTCCATTTTATCATAAACATCTGGATAGTCGCTAAGAGGAAGAGGATTTTTTCCCCGCCCGATTTCCACGGTAAAGGCCGGACGATGGAATTCTTCAATAAACCAATCCTTAAATCCGCCGTGGGAAGCAAGGCCATCGGGAGACGACATCTGATATCCGCTGGAGGCAGCCAAGACGCCGGCCATTACTTTGGCTCTAAGCGGGGTATTTTCGCCATAGCTCCAGTAGATTTCCTCTCCTTGGCTGTGCATGGCCAGAGCGTGGCGGAAGGGATAGGTGCGGCATAGCTTCACAAGCCAAGACGATTCCGGTTCGCTGTGTGGAGCAGGTCCGCCATACTGGCGCGGGGCAGGACCCCGGATGCCTTCTTTCATTTCCATCTGGTGGAGGATTTCCCAACCAGCGTCAAAGTTATGATTTAGATCAACTCCCCGGGCATTGGCCTGCCAACAAGAGAAATCCCCCTTGGCCAGTGCGGATACCTGCCTAGCGTTCCACAAAGCTCCGGCGGCGCCGCGCAGGGCAATCTCAGTGCCGTCAGGATTCAGGCATGGGATCACCACCAATCCCCGGCCTACCATGGCGTTTCGGACGTCGATATTGGATACACGCCGTCCTGTATCGATGGCCTCGCACAATTCCTCCATAAAACGCATCAGGGTTAGGACAGTCAACCATTCGCTTCCGTGGACGCCGCCTACATACAAAACCTTATCCTGGGCCTGGCCCAAGGAGAGACATGGGATAGAACGTCCTAAACTACTGCGTCCGGATTCCATTTTTTGCAAAAAAGGATATTTTTCGGTCAGGGCTTCCACCCAGTCCCGCACAGTGGCGTAGTCGGGATGGCGTGCAGTCACAATGCTCATGGGTATTCCTCCCTTATGCTCCATACGTTACCCAATACATATGCCAAAAGGGGAATGCCCTAGAAGAGGAAAACAGATAGGGCCAATCCAAAAAAGAAAGAACATCCATTTTCATGAAGTAAAGGGCGCTAGATACCTCTAAAACTTTGTACATATTATCCTTGTTATAGGATATAATATACTATTTTTCAACAGGATTATACAAGAAAGAGAAAATGAATTTCCAGAAAAAAGAATTATTATAATAAAAAAAGAAAACATATGCCTAGCGGCTTTTTTAAAAACAAGAAATACAAAAACAAAACTCTAGAGAAATATGACAAATTAATTTCATAAAATGACAAAAAATAATTGTAAATTGGAAAATAATATGATATAATTCGTGCGATTAGCATTTTAGGATGTGCTAAACTATAGTGGTATTGTAAAAAAATCCAGTGAAAAGGTATCACAAAAAATGAAAAAAGGACGGTGATGATTGAGGTGGCAAAGGAAGCGATGGATCGCATCTATGAGGCGGAAGAACAAGCGGCCGCCTGCATCCGGGAAGCGCAGGAACAGGCCAGAACGCTTTTATCCAAAGCCAAAGAGCAGGCTCCGGCGCGCATCCGGGAGGCGCTTTCCCAGGTTGCTGCCGAGGAAAAAGAGTTGTTGGGAAAAGCGGCCAGAGAAGGGGAGCAGCAAGCCGAAACGGTGAAAGCTCAGTATGACCAGAAGGTGGAAGCTGTAGAAAAAGCCTCTAAGCAGTGCCATGCTCAAGCCATTGAGGCGGCCATCAGCTGCATTTTAGAATGAGGCAAAGAGAAGCGGCCAAAATAATAAGGCCGCGCAAGCAAACCATGAAATTGTAAGGGAAAGGGGATGGCGCTGTTGGCCATTGTGCAAATGAAGCGCATCCACATTGTTGCCCTGCAAACCGATCGCAAGGCTATTTTAGAGCAGATCCAGCGATTTGAAGCGGTGGAAGTCCGTCCTACAGAGAAAGACAGCCGTCTGGGGAAAAAGGATACCTCCCGCCAAATCGCCACCTTCGACCGGGGGATCCAGACCGCCAAGGCGGCTTTGGCCATTCTGGATGAAAAGGCGGCGGAAAAAAAGGTACTGTTTGCCCCTCGGAGACAGATGGAAGACGCGCAATTCCAGCAGTCAGTAGGGGAGTGGAAACAGTATCTGGACATAGCGCAGGATATTTTGGCATTGTCCAAAGAGGTGGAAGAGCACCGGATGGCGGCCGTCAAGCTGGAGGCCCAGATCGAAACCCTGCGGCCATGGGAGAGGCTGGACGTCCCTATGAAGGAAAAGGGATCCCTCCACACGGCCGCTATGATCGGTACCTTACCGGAAGAAGCCACACCGGAATCCATCCGGGAAAGGCTTCCTGAGCTGCCGGAGGAGACCTATTTGGAGGCGGTTTCTTCTACACGGGAACAGACCTGCTTATTTGTGGTCAGCCACCGGTCCAAGGCCGAACGGGTAGAATCGCTGTTGCGTACCATTGGTTTTTCCCGGCCGGGATGGTCATTGTCCCATCGGGTATGCCGGGATAAAATCCAGAGGCTGGAGCAGTTTATTGCAGAGCATCGGGAAAAAGCAGAGCAGTGTGAAAGATCCATTGTGGATCATCGGGAAGACCGGCGCAAATTGGAATTTCTTTCCGATTATCTGACCATGCGCCGGGAGAAATACGAGGTTCTGGAGCGGCTAGGCCTCACAGAACATGCTTTTGTGCTGGAGGGTTATGCTCCGGCCAAAGCGGCGCAAAAGATCGCCGCGATTCTGGAAAAACAGTACGGCGCCTATGTAGAACTTTTGGAACCGGACGACCCGGAGGATGTGCCCAAAGCCTTCCAAAACGGCCCCTTTGTGGCGCCGGTAGAGGGCATTACGGCTTCTTATTCCATGCCGGGGACCCATGATTTAGACCCCAATCCGGTGATGGCATTTTTCTACTACCTGTTGTTCGGAATGATGTTGTCCGACGCAGGTTATGGTATCCTCATCAGCATCGCCACCGGATACATGGGCTTTTTCAGCAAGGCCGAACGCCGCACCAAGAACACCATGCGGATGTTTTTTTACTGCGGCTTGTCCACAACCTTTTGGGGGGCCTTGT
>CALCVR010000259.1 GCA_937905915.1 uncultured Eubacteriaceae bacterium | reverse complement strand
CACATAAGCTGGGAATCTCCGATATCTTGTCGAAATATCCATATGAAGTATCAGGTGGACAAAAGCAACGAGCTGCTGTAGCGAGAGCGCTCATCACCGATCCCCAGCTTATCCTAGCCGACGAGCCCACCGGTGCTTTGGACTCCCGTGCAACCGATGGTCTTCTTCGCCTATTTGATAAAATCAATCAGGATGGGCAAACCATCTTGATGGTAACCCACAGCATTAAAGCTGCCAGCAGTGCTGGACGGGTCTTATTTATTAAAGACGGTGAGGTATTCCATCAAATTTACAAAGGATCTCATACTTCTGAAGAAATGTATCAAAAGATTTCAGATACCCTCACCATGATCGCAACAGGTGGTGCTAGAAATGAGTAAGTTCTTTTATCCAAAGCTAGCCGCTACCAACATCAAAAACAATCGGAAAACCTACATTCCTTATCTGCTCACCTGTATTGGGACGGTCACAATGTTTTATATGATCAGTTCCTTATCCCAGAACAGCGGCATAAAAAACCTCCGGGGCGGTGATGTTGTCGCTGAAGTTCTAAATTTAGGAACCATTGTAACTGGGATATTTGCCGTCATCTTTCTGTTTTACACCAATAGCTTCCTTATGAAACGGCGTAAAAAGGAATTCGGCCTCTTTAATATCTTAGGTATGGAGAAAAAGCACATTTCTCGCGTTGTGTTGTGCGAGACCATTTATATCACTTTCATCAGCCTGATCATTGGTCTCCTTATAGGCGCTTTACTGGATAAGCTTCTATATCTCGGTCTTTTAAATATGCTAAAACAAGAGGCTACCTTAGGATTTGAATTTTCAGCAGCGGCATTTCGTAATACGATTATTTTATTTATCTGTATTTTCGTGCTCATCTTTCTCAATAGCTTGCGACAAATCCACCTCTCTAAGCCCATTGAATTGCTTCACGGTGGGGAAGTGGGCGAAAAAGAACCCAAGACAAAATGGATTATGACCATTCTGGGAATCGCCTGTTTAGGAATGGGGTATTATTTGTCGGTGGTGATTGAAGATCCTGTAGCTGCGCTAGTCTACTTTTTTATCGCTGTTATTCTAGTCATCTTCGGCACCTATTTTTTGTTTACCGCCGGCAGCATTGCTTTGCTTAAAATGCTGCGCAAAAACAAAAAATACTATTACAAGACCAAGCATTTTGTATCGGTATCCGGTATGATCTATCGCATGAAACAAAATGCCGTAGGTTTAGCCAATATCTGTGTGCTGTCCACTTGCATTCTAGTCATGATCTCCACCACGCTTTCCCTCTTCCTTGGAATGGATGGAATTATGAACGACACATATCCCAGACAAATTTCCGTTTCTTCCTATCGTGATTCTCCATCGGAGGATACGGAGATCTACCAATGGGCCAAGCAAATGTTGGATCAAAATGGCATCTCTCCCCAAAACGAAATCCATTACAACGGTTATTTAAAATTTGCCGCCTTAGAGGAAGGCGATGATTTTGTTTTGGATATTGATTACAACTTTGGGTCTAACGACCAAAAATTGAGAAATCTTCTCTTTTTCACCTTGGAGGATTACAATAGAAGCACAGGCCAAAATCAGACTTTAGAGGACAATGAAGTTCTTTTAGCCCACAACCGCGGCGCTTATCCAGACGATCACTTTACCCTTTTTGATACCACCTATTCCATCAAAGAAAAGTTGGATGATTTCCCCGCCATGGGGATCGTGGCCTCCAACGTAACCGGTAGTTATTTTATTGTCGTCAAGGACGCCGATGTCATTACCTCTCTTTATAACCAGCAAGCATTTGCGTATGGCAACAATGCTTCTTTGGTACAGGATTACTATGCATTTGACGTGGCTGACACAGAACAGGAAGCCATTCCATGTTATAATATGCTTCTTGATAGTCGGGAGGAAAATTCCCATTATCGGATGGAGTGCCGTTCTCTCGCTAGAGAGGAAGGGCTCTCCCTTT
>CALCVR010000258.1 GCA_937905915.1 uncultured Eubacteriaceae bacterium | reverse complement strand
CAAGGCCAGTCCGTCGGCTTTGATGACGGTGGGATACTTTCCTTCCTCCCGGATGAACCGAAGGGCTTCCTTTGGATCCTCAAACACATGATAGCCCGCCGTAGGAATGCCGTATTGCTGCATCAGGGATTTGGAAAAGACCTTGCTACCTTCCAAAATAGCGGCCTTTTCATTGGGACCAAAGCACCGCAGACCGGCTTTTTCCATCTCGTCCACCATGCCGTCTACCAGTGGATTATCCGGGGCAACCACCACCAGATCGGCACCGATTTCTTTTGCCAGATTGACCATCCCGGCTTTGTCATCGACCGATACATTGTGACACTGGGCGTCCCTGGAGATGCCGCCGTTGCCGGGGGCGCAGTGAATCTCCGTTACCTGAGGGCTTTCTTTTAATTTGCGGATAAGGGCATGTTCACGGCCGCCGCCGCCTACCATTAGGATTTTCATAACGTAATTCTCCTCCCTACCCGTATCATCAGTGTTTGAAATGGCGCATACCGGTGAACAGCATGGCAATACCGGCCTCGTCGGCAGCTTTGATGCTATCCTCGTCACGAATGGATCCGCCGGGCTGAATGATGGCGGTAATGCCGGCTTTTTGAGCTGCTTCCACACAGTCGGAGAAGGGGAAGAAAGCGTCTGAACCCATGACGCTGCCTTTGACTTTATCGCCGCCGTATTTGATGGCCAATTCCAAGGCGGTAATGCGATTGGTTTGGCCCGGGCCGATGCCCACCGTCATGTTATCCTTAGCCAAGGCGATGCCGTTGGACTTTACGTGCTTAACCACCTTCCAAACAAACATCAGCTGTTTCATTTCCTCTTCGGTAGGCTGACGCTTTGTAACACAGCGAATATTCTCTTCATGCAGCAGCTCGGTGTCCAGCTGCTGCACCAGCAGGCCGCCGACTACCTTTTTCATATCCAGCATATCGGAGGTATTGGGCTTTGCCAAATCCGGGAGCTTTAAGAGACGGATGTTCTTTTTCTTTTCGAGGATCTCAAGAGCATCGGCATCAAAATCAGGGGCGATGATGATCTCCAAGAAAATCTTGGCCAGTTCTTCAGCGGTTTTCTTGTCTACCGGGCGGTTGAGGGCTACAATACCGCCGAAAATGGACACGGGATCGGATTCATAAGCCTTCATGTAAGCCTCATAGATGGTGTCGCCCACGCCTACGCCACAGGGGTTTGCGTGCTTTACACCTACAGCCGTGGGCTGGTCAGAGCCGAATTCCTTGAGGACATCCAAAGCGCCGTTGGCGTCGTTAATATTATTGTAAGAGAGTTCTTTGCCGTGGAGCTGCTGGGCAGCAGCCAAAGTGTTGGTGCGATTGCCGATTTCGCGGTAAAAAGCGGCGGCCTGATGGGGATTTTCACCGTAACGCATATCCTGGACCTTCTCAAAGGTCATGGTAAAAGCGTCAGGCATTTGGGTCTCGCCTCGCTGGGCTCGAAGATAGGCATTGATCATAGCGTCGTACTGAGCGGTATGTTCAAACACCTTGCCGGCTAGGCGGAAGCGGGTTTCTTTGGACACCGTCCCAGACTTTTTATATTCTTCAATGACCGTTTGATAATCGGCCGGATCCACGATAACCGAAACATCCTGCCAGTTTTTAGCGGCGGCGCGGATCATGGTAGGACCGCCGATATCAATGTTTTCAATGGCATCCTCCAACGTGACGTCGGGTTTTAGGATGGTCTGCTTAAAGGGATAGAGATTGATGGCCACCACATCGATGGGGGTGACACCCAGCTTTTCCAGTTGTTCCATATGCTCTGCGTTGGAACGCATAGCCAAAATCCCGGCGTGAATCATGGGATGCAGAGTTTTTACACGGCCGTCTAGGCACTCTGGGAAACCGGTGACATCCGAAACATTGGTCACAGCCAAACCAGCATCGGTCAAAGCTTTGGCCGTGCCGCCAGTGGACAACACTTCAAAACCCAAACCAATCAGTTCGCGGGCAAAGTCCACCACGCCTGTTTTATCTGATACACTGAGAATTGCACGTTTTTTCATCTATGATCTTCTCCCTTCGTGAATGAAAACTTTTTGATTGTCTTTGACTTCCAATCGACCGTCACAAAACAACGAGACTGCTTTGGGAAGCAACTTCCATTCAGCTTGCTCCATCACCCGTCGCTGCAATGCTTCAGGAGTATCCCCTTCCTGCACCTCAACCGCTTTTTGCAGGATAATGGGACCGCCGTCGGGAATATCGTTTACAAAATGTACCGTGGCTCCCGTCACCTTAACGCCTCTCGCTAAAACGGCTTCATGGACTTTTAACCCATAATAACCGCTGCCGCAAAAGGCCGGGATAAGAGATGGATGTACATTAATGATGCGGTTTTGGTAAACGTTTAGCATCTTCTTCCCCAAGATGGAGAGAAAACCGGCCAGCACAACCAGGTCGACGTTATATTTTTGTAATGTCTGGATCAAGGCCTCGTCAAACTGCTCCGGCGTAAAACCCTTTCGAGCCACCACTTCTCCTGGAATACCGGCAGCTCGAGCCCGCTCCAAAGCATAAACGTCCTCCTTGCTGGACACCACACACACAATGCGTCCGCCAGGGATCTCCCCCCTATTTTGAGCGTCGATTAGGGCTTGTAGGTTGGTCCCTCCGCCAGACACTAGCACCGCAATGTTCAGCATAATTCCACCCCGGTCTCGCCGGTACGCACTTCGCCCAAGATGTAGGCCTGTTCGCCATTGGCGGACAATACTTCCAGAGCCTTATTGGCTTCCTCTTTGGGAAGGGCGATGCAAAGTCCAACGCCCATATTAAAGGTATTAAACATATCGTGCTCCGGAATGTCGCCCCAGCTCTGGATGACCTTGAAGATAGGTTTGACTGGCACAGCCTTCTTTTCAATGACGGCCCGCTGATTTTCGCCCAACATCCGAGGGATATTTTCATAAAAACCGCCGCCTGTAATATGAGATACGGCGTGAACGTCACACTGTTCGATCAGAGCCAGCAAAGGTTTCACATAAATTTTTGTGGGAGTCAGAAGGCATTCGCCCAAGGTGCCTCCCAATTCGTCGATATGCATGGAAAGGGACTGAGGACCTACATTAAACACCTTGCGTACCAGAGAGAACCCATTGGAATGGACTCCCGAGGATTGTACGCCAATTAAGACATCGCCCGGTTTGATTTTGGATCCGTCGATGATCTTGGAACGATCCACCATACCTACGGCGAAACCAGCCAAATCGTATTCATCAGCCGGATAGAATCCAGGCATCTCAGCTGTCTCGCCACCGATAAGGGCACATCCTGCCTGGACACATCCCTCCGCTACGCCGGACACGATAGAGGCTACCCGCTCGGGGACATTCTTTCCCACTGCCACGTAGTCTAAGAAAAAGAGAGGTTTTGCTCCGCTGCAAATGATATCGTTGACGCACATAGCTACACAATCGATACCGACAGTATCGTGCTTATCCATTAAAAAGGCAATTTTTAGTTTAGTGCCTACCCCATCAGTACCCGATACCAGTACCGGCTGTTCCATACCGGCAATATCAGGGGCAAACAATCCGCCGAATCCGCCGATACCGCTGAGCACGCCTGGGATTTTGGTGCGGCCTACGTGATCTTTCATCAGTTCTACAGCTTTGTATCCGGCGGTAACGTCTACACCAGCTGCTTTATAGCTATCACTAAAACTATTGTTCATTGGTTTCCCTCCGTTTTATCAACTTATCCTTTTACAGTTCGGCCACCTTTGCCTGCAAAGCTGCGTCTTTTTGAAGGACACCTTCGCGCATCTTCTGTTTCATGACTGTCAGCCGATTAGCCAATTGATCGTCCGACACAGCCAAAATCTGAGCTGCAAGCAAAGCTGCATTCTGAGCGCCATCGATGGCTACTGTGGCAACCGGAATACCGCCGGGCATTTGGACGGTAGCAAGTAGTGCGTCTAGACCGTCCAAAGTGGAGGATTTGATGGGAATTCCAATGACAGGTAATGTAGTATGTGCAGCTAACACACCTGCCAAATGAGCTGCTTTGCCCGCTGCTGCGATGATGACGCCAAATCCATTTTCCTTGGCTGAACCTGCGAAAGCAGAGGCTTGAGCAGGGGTACGATGAGCCGACATCACATGGGCTTCTACTGGGATGTCCAGTTCTTTAAGCTGCTTGATAGCTTTTTCTACCACAGGTAGATCACTGTCGCTC
>CALCVR010000257.1 GCA_937905915.1 uncultured Eubacteriaceae bacterium | reverse complement strand
TGGTGTATCTCATTTGCGTGTGCGCCATCGGAATCCCCATGCTCATCGCGGAAATCGCCATCGGACGCCATGGAAAGAAGAACGCCTTTCAAAGTTACCGCAGTGTCAATAAAAAATGGGGCGGCGTCGGAATCCTGGCCATCTTCACAAGCCTAGTAGGGTTATCCTATTATACGGTGCTAGGCGGATGGATTCTGCGATACATCATTTTATCCTTTCAAGGGATGGGAAGCAACTCGGCGGAAGTCTTTCAAACCTTTACTGCCTCAGCCCCGCAGCAGGTTTTCTTTTATCTTGCCTATATGGCCATTACTTTGGTCATTGTTATGAAAGGGGTAGCCCGGGGCATTGAAAAGGCCTGCAAAATTATGATGCCTCTGTTGTTTGTATTTTTGCTGTTTTTGGCTATCCGATCATGTACTTTGCCAGGGGCCTCAGAGGGAATTGAATTTTTTCTAAAACCGGATTTTTCCAAGCTGACCCCTCAAGTGTGGATTATGGCGCTAGGACAGGTGTTTTTTTCTCTGTCCGTAGGCGCGGGGGCCGGGACTACCTATGGATCCTATCTCTCCCCCAAAGAGAACATCGTAAAAGATGCGGTGTTCATCGCAGGATTTGACACCTTGGCAGCCCTCTTGGCGGGACTGGCTATTTTACCGGCGGTATTCTCGGTGGGGCAAAGCCCTGAAATGGGTCCCAGCCTGATTTTTATGGTGCTTCCTCAGGTGTTTGGCAGCTTACCCGGCGGGCAGATTTTTGCCCTTCTATTTTTCCTGTTGGTGTTATTCGCCTCGGTAACCACCACCATCGCCTTTTTGGAAGTGGTGGTATCCTTTGTCCAACAAAATTTGAAGATGTCCCGTAAAAAGGCCAGCCTTACTTGTGCTGGAGTGGCTACCCTGTTGGGCATTCCGTCGGCCCTTAGCTTTGGAGTATGGGAACATATTAAGGTGTTTGGCAAGACGTTCTTTGACTTGGCCGATTATTGTGTATCCAATCTATTTTTGCCAGTGTCGGCCATTTTGACCTGCATCTTTATTGGATGGGTATGGAAAAGTAAAAATGCAGTGCATGAAATTACAAATCAAGGCAGCATCCAAATGAAATTGGCGAAACCATGGGCTTATTGGGTTCAGTTTGTCTTGCCAGTCCTGATCTTTCTCATTCTGCTCACATCCATTGGCTTGTTTTAACCAAAGACAGAGCGTAGACTCCCCTCTTCTGCCAGAGGAAGAGGGGAGTTTTGTTGTATACAGGTGCGAAATATAAAACATTAAAAAAGTATAAAGAAACGGTGTGGGGATGAGGCTATATAAATAGGTAAAGAAAAGAATAAATACTCTAAAAAAGGGAATAAAGAAAAGAAATACTTTTGTGGATTCCAATTGAAGTAGGAACATGGAACTTAAAAATAAGGAGAAATCTGTTGAACAAGGGGATTCATAATGGAAAGAAAGGAAAAAATCAGCAAGGATTGCCTTTTTCTTTTTTCTTTCGACGAGCTTTTATTGGCTAAATGACTAAATTGAAAGAAAACAAATACAAAATATTGCATTTTTAAATATTGCTAGTATAATAGGGAAGTGCTTTTGAAAAATGGGAAAGAAGGGCGATCATTTATGGAAGGTTATCAGTTTCTATTTGACTTGGCGCTCATTTTGTTGAGCACCAAATTATTGGGCCTGTTGACCAAAAGATTCCAGATGCCGCAGGTAGTGGGGGCGTTATTGGCCGGTCTTGTACTTGGTCCGGCAGTTTTGGGACTCATCAAGGAAACCGATTTTATTCATAGCACCGCTGAAATAGGCGTTATTGTTTTAATGTTCTGCGCCGGTATGGAAACCGATGTGAAAGAACTCAAAAAGAGCGGTAAAGCATCCTTTGTGATTGCGCTCATCGGCGTTATAGTACCGCTTGTCGGCGGATTTGGCGTGGCGTACTTCTTTAACCAGCCCGGCGTTATTGAATCGGATGCTTCGGGAAGCCTTTTCCTCCAGAATGTGTTTATCGGCATCATCCTCACCGCTACTTCGGTGAGCATCACGGTTGAGACCTTGAAAGAACTGGGTAAGCTTAAAACCCGTTCGGGAAACGCTATTTTAGGCGCCGCCATTATCGATGATATCTTAGGCATTATCGGCCTTACCATTATTACCAGCATGGCCGATACTTCGGTTAACATTTGGATTGTATTGCTGCGGATCTTAGGCTTCTTTGCTTTTGCCGCCCTGGTCGGATTCCTGGTGTACCAGGGTTACAAAAAGTGGGGTACTGGTTCTCCAAAAGGCATGCACCGTTATGTCATCATAGCATTTGCCTTCTGCCTTTTGATGTCGTACATTTCTGAAGTGGTGTTCGGCGTGGCCGATATCACAGGCGCGTTTGCGGCCGGCTTAATTGTATCCTTTACCCAAAAGACACAGTATCTGGCTTCTAAGTTTGACGTATTGTCCTACGCGTATCTATCTCCCATCTTCTTTGCCAGCATCGGCTTGCAGGTGGAACTGCCGGCTATGAGCATGACGGTGATTATGTTCTCAGTGGTGTTGGTAATTGTTGCCGTCCTGACCAAAGTGGTCGGCTGCGGACTGGGTGCAAAGATATGCGGCTATCAAAATTATCAATGCAAACGCATCGGCGTAGGTATGATTTCCCGTGGCGAGGTAGCCCTCATTGTAGCTAGCAAGGGTGCTGCCATTGGGCTTTTAGGATCCAACTTCCTTGGTCCGGTGGTTCTAGTGGTTATTATTACCACAATTATCACCCCGATTCTTCTGAAGATCGTGTTTAAGAAGGTGCCCGATCAGGCCATTGCCAACAATACCGGCTTCGCTGGCAACTACGAGCAGTTGAGCAAGTTGCGTGAAGGCTCTGAGCTCCAGGATTATTTGACGCAGCAGGCTGAGGAAAAGGAAAAACAAAATAAATAATCTTGTGAGAGCGATTGGCTATGAGATAAAAAACGCCTGGCAACTATTTGCCCAGGCGTTTTTTTGTAGACAAAATTTTATTTATTCTAACCTAAGATGATTTCTTGGAGGACATTGTTTGCTGCTGATCGGGAAAACGGCTTTCTTTTTTCTCACGATGGAAAAGTTCCCGCAGTCCTAAAAGGAAAAGTCCTATGGCCAATACTTTACGCAACATATCTCCTCCCAAAACGTTGGCCAGCAGGGTGCCGCCTACCGCTCCCACGAATCCTATTAAAGCGATAGGAAGAGCTGTTTTCCAATCCACTAATTTTTTACGCGCGTAAAGAATGAGAGATAAAGCGGCAATGGGAAGAAAAAATACTAAATTGATGCCTTGTGCAGTCAACTGCTCCACCCCGGCAAATAGGGTAAGGTACAATAGGAAAACACTCCCTCCACCTAAGCCCATGGATCCAGCCATCCCAGAGAGAAAGGCAGCTACAGCACCCCATACCATATTCATTGAAACATCAACCTCCAAGCCGCCCAAAGTAGAAAGACGCCAAAGATCCGTCGAAGCCATTTGGCCTGGATGCGGGGCAATATCCAAGTACCGGCCAAAGCCCCTACAATGCCCAAGGGAAGATAGGGGAGTGCATCCACTAACGCCATACGTCCTTGGAAGAGGTAAAGGCCTGCGCTAAGTATGCTCAAAGGAAAGATAATGGCTAACGATGTGGCATGGGCCTTATGAGTGGGCAATCCACTGGCGTTTAGTAGGGGAACCGCCAACATACCGCCTCCCGCGCCTAGAAGACCATTAATGAGTCCCACTCCCAAGCCACCGATCCAACTCCAAATTTTTTTCTTTTTTGCTGTCTTTTGCGGCGTCATACCTCATCATCCTTACAGGCTTTTCCTTTAGTATGGGCAAAAAAACAGATAGTATCCGCCCAGGCAGTGCCTGGAGCCACTCCGCCCTAGGGGCTCAGCGTACTTTTCTCTGATTGGCACGGTTCCTTGGTCTGGTTTCTCCATCCCTTACCCCATCCGCGGGCTTCTGTCTCTTCCATATTATAGGGGCCCGAGGCGCGTCTTGGCTGCGGGCACTGCCCACCCAGGCAGTGCCTGGAGCCACTTCGCATTAGGGGCTCAACCGACATTTTCCCTGATTGGCACGGTTCCTTGGGCTGACCTCTCTATCCCTTGCCCCATCCGCGGGCTTCTATCTCTTCCATCTTATGGAGGGTCCGAGCGCGTCTTGTCTGCGGGCACTGCCCGCCGGGCGCAAAAGGAAAGCGCCTACCGAGAAAATCGGCAGGCGCTTTCCTTTTTGTGTTAGGTACAAGAGCCGCTTACGTTAATCGCAGCATCCACAGTCGTTGCAGCCGCAACGGTTGGAACGGCAGCCACAATCATCACCATTGTTGATGAGAAGGAGAACGATGATCAGGATCAGAACCCAGGAGCAGCTGTTGCCGCCCAAGAAATTGGATCCACACATGGTTTGGAACCCCCTTTCGCTTGGTTTAGTTTATTGTATGGCGAGAACATCAAATGGGTTACAACTAAAATGATCATAGAAAAGGGACGAGTATCTGTATAATCAGAGGACAGGCCACATACTCTAACAGTAAAAACACTATGTGGAGGTATCCTGTATGGGAAAAGAGAGTTTTGGTAGCCGTCCATCTTATTTTGCTGATTTTGAACTAGCTGACGATCTATCACCGGATCCTTTTTCGGAGGAACCACTGCCTCATTCCCAGCCGCATAGTTCTCGATCTACAAGATCAAAAAAAGTCAAAAAGATAAGTAAAATAGAGAAAACAAGAGATAATCAAAGATAATCACGAAAAAGCAAATAAAATCTGACTTTTTCTGACCTTGATTGCTGCGGCCGATGAGCTATAATAAGGACAAACAAAAAAGAATGTTCCCTTAGGACCTGAAAGGTCAGGGTAAGACAAACTTCGTAAAAAGGAAGTGATACAATGCGTCTCAGCGATGCCATTGCCGATTACATTCTGGAATTGCTCAAAGAGATGCACGGCACGGCTGAAATCCAACGCAACGAGCTTGCCAGTACCATGGGATGTGTCCCCAGCCAAATCAATTATGTGCTGACCTCCCGGTTTACGCCGGAAAAAGGGTACCGGGTTGAGAGCCGGCGGGGGGGAGGAGGTTATATCCGCATTACCCAGGTACACACGGGTCGAGACGCCTTTTTAATGCATGTGGTCAACTCCATTGGGGAGAGCGCCGACGCCGCTACGGTACGTGCCATTTTACAAAACATAGCCCATCAGGGGCTGATACCGGAAGGAACAGCGCGGTTGATGGCAGCCGCCCTATCCGACCGATGTTATCGGGACGTATCCCCTGAAACACGGGATAAGGTGCGAGCCGCTGTTTTTAAGAACATGCTTCTCGCTTCGATTTAACAAATCATTTTTGCAGTATAGTCCAAAGGAGGTTTACTCTTATGCTATGTGACAACTGTGCCAAACGTCAGGCCACTACATTCATTAAACGAACCGTCAACGGCCAGACCCAGGAGCTGCATCTTTGCCCCAAATGCGCCGCCCAATTGGGCTATGGCGCTATGATGGGAAGCGCCTCCTTAGGGCTTGGAGATCTTTTAAGCTCCATGTTGGGCCAGACGGTTCCAGAACCGCAGCCGTCCCGCCTGAACGATGAGACGAGATGTGAAGGCTGCGGCGCCACCTTCTCGGACATTGTACGCACCGGAAAGGCCGGATGCGCCAAATGCTACGAGACATTTTACGAACAGCTGCTGCCGTCCTTGCAGCGGCTTCACGGAAAGACAAAACACACCGGCAAAGTTCCGCAAAGCGCCAGCCAGCAGGCCAAGAAAAATTATCACTTGGCCCAGCTGAAGGAACAACTTGGCAAAGCGGTGGAAGCGCAGGACTACGAACAAGCCGCAAAACTGCGGGATGAAATCCGCGGACTGGAAGAGGAGGGGAATGAGAAATGAAAAAGTGGTATTTAGAGACAGGGCCTGACAGCGACGTCATTCTTTCCACCCGTGTGAGATTGGCCCGGAATCTACAAAATGTGCCGTTTCCCATCCGCATGACGCCGGAACAGCGCAAGGCGGTGGACGCCCAAGTAAAAGACGCTCTGCTGAATAGCCATGCCGCTATTGCCGGCGACTTTGATTATCTGGAGATGCAGGATACCTCCCCCGCCCGGGCCCTCTCCATGATGGAGCGGCATTTGATCAGCCCGGAATTCGCCCAGGCCAAGGACGGCGCCCTTCTGCTGATGAAGGATGAATCGGTGTCCGTCATGATCAACGAAGAGGATCATCTGCGCATCCAGGTGATGCGCCCCGGCTTGGATCTCGAAGGAGCCTATGAGATGGCCGATCAGTTGGATACCTTGCTGGATGAACGTCTCAACTACGCCTTTGACGAACGGCTGGGATATTTGACCCAGTGCCCCACCAATTTGGGCACCGGCATGCGTGCATCGCTGATGCTGCATCTGCCGGCTTTGCAGCAGGAAGGAGTCATGGGACAGCTCAGCGACACCGTCTCCAAACTGGGACTCACCATCCGCGGCTTGTACGGCGAGGGGACCGAGCCCAAAGGCGCCATCTATCAGCTTTCCAACCAAGTGACTTTGGGGATCTCGGAACAGGCGGCGCTGCAAAATCTTAAAAGCATCGCCATGCAGGTCATCGCCCAGGAACGCGCCGCACGCCGGCAGCTGGGCGGAGATCTTCGCCTGGCCGATCAGGTGTGGCGCTCTTATGGATTGCTCTGCACAGCCCGCATCCTCAGCGGGGAGGAATTCATGCAGCTGATTTCCAATGTTCGTCTGGGTGTGGCCTTGGGGATCCTAACCGAAGTCACCTTAGACGAGGTGGCAAACCTCATCCTAAACGCACAACCCGGATGCCTGACTTTACGGGTGGGCAAAAATCTCACCCCATCCGAGCGGGATGTGGAACGGGCCACATGGGTCCGGGATCAGCTTAGTAAGACAAAAACATAAATCATCACCTATGGGTGATTTTAAATAGAGCATCAACCTTGATAAGGAGTGAAAGACTATGATGTTCCAATTCAATGGATTTACCGAAAAAGCAAATGAAGCCATGAACCTGGCGGTAGAAGCCGCCCAGGAATTGGGTCATACCTATATCGGAAGCGAACACATTCTGTTGGGCCTTCTACGGGAAGGTTCCGGAGTGGCGGCTTCGGTACTGCAAGAGCATCACATTACCGCCGATCAGGTGGAGGAACGTTTGGAAGCGGTAATCGGCCGCGGCCAACCGACTTCTTTGAGCCCCAATGATTTTACCCCCCGCTGCAAGCGTATCCTGGAAATGGCGGTTGTCGGGGCCAGGAGCATGGGCCACAGCTACGTTGGCACCGAGCATCTGCTCATCGCCATCATCCAGGAGGGGGAGAGCTATGCCGTTCGCTTCTTGAGCGAACTGGGCGCCGATCCAGGCGCCATTTTGAAGAGTACGGCCAAGGCCATCGGCGCTGAGACAGCCGATACCGCTCCCTCTCGTCCCGGCCAGCATCCCCAGGGAAAGAAGGACTCGAAGACTCCTACTCTAGACCAGTTCGGACGGGATTTGACACAGATAGCCAAGGACGGGCGTTTGGATCCCATCATCGGCCGTCAAAAGGAGATCGAACGCGTCATTCAGATTTTGTCCCGCCGCACCAAAAATAACCCCGTCCTCATTGGCGAACCGGGTGTTGGTAAGACGGCCATTGCCGAAGGGTTGGCCCAGAAGATCGTAGCCGGCGAAGTACCTGAACTGCTGAAGGATAAACGGGTGGTCACCCTGGATCTGACCGGCATGGTGGCCGGTACCAAGTACCGCGGCGACTTTGAGGAACGCATCAAAAACGCCATTGACGAAGTGGTCAAGGCCGGGGATGTCATCCTCTTCATCGACGAACTGCACACCATCATCGGAGCAGGCGCCGCCGAAGGGGCCGTGGACGCCGCCAACATCCTAAAGCCCTCCCTGGCCAGAGGCGAACTGCAAGTCATCGGCGCCACCACCTTGGAGGAGTACCGCAAACACATCGAAAAGGACGCCGCTTTGGAGCGCCGGTTCCAGCCGGTCAACGTCCCGGAGCCCTCCCAGGAAGAGGCTGTGCTCATCCTCAAGGGGCTGCGCGATAAATACGAAGCCCATCACAAGGTCAAGATCACCGATGAGGCCATCCAGGCGGCGGTTAACCTGTCGGTACGGTATATCTCCGACCGGTTCCTGCCCGACAAAGCCAGATCGGAAGAGCACACGTCTGAACTCCAGTCACTAG